>CAJAXU010000417.1 GCA_903948045.1 uncultured beta proteobacterium
CGGGCCATCGAACGCGCCACGCCCTACGAGCGCGCGCGCGCCGGCATGGGCTATGTGCCGCAGGGGGCGCGAGATCTTTGCGCGACTGACGGTGGAAGACAATTTGCGCATGGGCTTGGCCAGCAAGCCAGCCGGCACGCCGATACCGCCCGAGCTGTTTGAGCTGTTCCCGGTGTTGAAGCAGATGCGCCAGCGCCGCGGCGGCGACTTGTCGGGCGGTCAACAGCAGCAGCTGGCGATTGCCCGCGCACTCGCTGCCGGCCCCAAACTGCTGATCCTGGACGAGCCGACCGAAGGCATCCAGCCCAGCATCATCAAGGACATCGGCCGCGTGATCCGCATGTTGGCCGACCGGGGTGACATGGCGATTGTGCTGGTGGAGCAGTACTACGATTTCGCCCAGGCGCTGGCGGATGACTATGTGGTGATGGAGCGCGGCTCGGTATTGGCACATGGCCGGGGCTCTGACATGGAAGCCGACGCGGTGCGCCAGTTGGTCGCCATCTGAGGGCAGTGCGCGCTACACAGCTTGGCCGCTTAGGCTGGAACTGTTGGCGCCGGAGTCAGGCGCTCATGACACTGGCGCGAAACTGCAACCCGCCCGCCTGCCGGGTTTGGTTGGACTTTTTGGCCTGATTGGGTCGCGTAGCGTAGCGGCTGCGTAGGGCCTCGATGGCTTCACTCAAGGCGCTGGCGTCCGGCACTTTGCTTTGATAGCGATTAAGCAGTTGGTAGGCTGTTTCAATGAGTTTGGCATTGAGCGTGGTCTGGCCCTCGATCAAGAGCTGCTGGACAGCAGAGCTTGGGTCGCCACGCATCGCCAGAGACACCGCGTCCTGCGAAATCTTCATGATCTGGACGCCGGCTTCCCGGATGCGTGCCGGCAAAGGCTCGTGGGCCTGAGCAGAGCCGGCCAGCATCTCGGTGAGCGGCCGGTTGGTACAGAAGCGCATCGCCAGGCTCTCGACAATGTCGCCGGTGACGCCCTGTCCCAGCTTGCGCCGCGCAAGTTGCGCGCACAACGACGCCAAGTTGCTACAGGCTTCAAAATCAAAGTCAGCTTGTTTCGCGGTCTGGTTCATGGCGCGGGTGCGTTCCAGTGCCGACGCGCTGCGGTCTGACATGAGTTCGCCCAAAATCTCAATCACCTCGACCTGGCGCACCAAACGTGGGTTGCCCGGGCTGCGTTCTAGCAGGCGTGTGAAGTCATCGCGGCAGCGCTGCAGCCCTTTGCGGTTTTTGCTCTCAAGGCGGGTAAATGCCAGGATTACCAGTGTTTGGGGATCGAACATCTTGGAGTCAAGGCCGATGGTCGTGGCACGGTCGAGCAGCTTTTCAGCGGCTTTGACATCGCCGGTGTAAAACGTCATGGAGGCCAACTTTTGCAGCCGGCTGACCGAGTTGGGCGTCAGGTCGCTGGCCATCTTGTACGTGGCCAGGGCTTTATCCAGGTTGCCGAGTTCAAACTGGGCCCGTCCCATCACATCGTAGGCGTCAGCATAGGTAGGGTCATCATCGACCAGCGCTTCGAGCGCCGAGACGGCATGCGCTGTCTGACCCGACTCCATCATGGCGCGAGCAACGCCCAACTTAGCCCAAGGCAACGTCTTGGCGGCGACAATCGCCTCGTACAGCACCTGGGCTTCGTCAAACCTGCCGATGCGCATGAGCAGCTCGGCGCCGACCCGGGCGGTATAGAGCCAGAACAGCCCCCGGGTTTCGTAGCGCTCCAGACACAGGTCGGCCGCCCGTTCAAACTCTTCCCATTCAATGGCCGCAAAAATGTCTTGCAGCGACGCCTTGCGAATGCGCGACTGGCGCAGCCGTTCCGCTAATTCGTTGGCCTTGTGCGGCTTGAGCAGGTAGCCATCCAGCGCCGATTCGGCCGCTTCAGCAACCCGCGTATAGGTGGCCTCACCAGTGACCATGATGAAAACGGTGGCAAACGGCAGCAGCTGGCTGCGACGCAGGTCATCCAGCAGTTCCTGGCCCGTCGCCGTTTCATTCGGGAAGTACTGCTCACACAAGACGACGTCGTAAAACTGCCCTTCGAGCATGCTGCGTGCGTCGGACAATCGGGACGCCTGCGAAACCGCCCCCATGCCGAACTCGCGCAGCTGCGAGACCAGGATAGACCGTGAATTGGGGTTGCCGTCGACCACCAATGCCCGGGACAAG
This sequence comes from uncultured beta proteobacterium, assembly GCA_903948045.1. Lineage (GTDB taxonomy): Bacteria > Pseudomonadota > Gammaproteobacteria > Burkholderiales > Burkholderiaceae_C > Rhodoferax. Next base: position 2,179 of record CAJAXU010000417.1, read on the forward strand.
GACAGGTCGTCATCGATGATGTTCATGCCGCTACCACGCGCGAAACTCCGGGGTCCAAGGGGGTATCACCGGCCGCCATAGCCGCGTTGTCTGCAGTTTGATTAGTCACGGGAAATCATAGCATCAGGTGGCCCAAATCCGGGGTGGTGCGGCGCTCAACTGCCAAAAATATTGGCGCCAACCGTGCCAAATCTTTCGTAGCAGGTCGGTACTGGATTCAACCAGCGGCGACAGCGCCCTGACCACCAATACCTGCTCATTGACGCTGGTGGCGCCAGTTGTCAGGCGCAGCGGGTGGGCGTCAATCAGCGTGCGGGCCAGTTCCAGTGCTGCTTGGCGCCGCGGCCGGTCCAAAGCGCTGCCGGTGACAAAAAAGAGGGTCCCCAGGCAGGCCATGCCCTGCAGTCCGCCACGGCCTTGCATCAGCGTCTGGTCCCGGGCGTCGATGCGGCCCTGTTCCAGCCAAACGCCAGGTGCTTCAATGCGCTGCAGGTAGCTGCCCTCGATGAAGGGCTGTTGGGCATGGGGCAGACCCAGCGCCGTGATGTCCAGGCCCATAAGTTCGGCACCAGGCGCCAGCTCCAGCGTGACCCGGTTCTCGGCCAGGCAATGGCTATGGCAGATGGTTTCCAGTGGCAGCCACTCCAGACGCGCCTGTGCGGCAAGTCGAAGGTGGGTGCGCTGAATGGCCGGCTCACCACCCGAGCGGTAAAACCGGGTGGCCCCTGGCGTGGTGATCAGGCCATGGGTTCCGGCACCCGCTGTGACTTGTAGATCGATCGTGTCGCCGCCCACCAAGCCACCGGGCGGATGGACCAGGATGTTATGGCACACCGCGTCGCCCTCTGGGTACAGGCTCTGCAAAATGCGTAACGGGCCAAGGTGTTGGTGGCGCGCGACCGTGCGCTGGCTCTCCAGGCGATAGTCCAGCTGAAGTTGCGCGTGCCAGGCCATGGGGTGGCGAAAAAATCGGTAGCCCGCGAAGGCTCAGGGGCTCAGGTGTTCTGGCTGCCGCGATGCGCCCAGCCGGTGGTGCGTTTCTCAATCGCGCTGAACAGCTCGTACATGAGCATGGCCATGGCGCCCACTACCACCAACCCGGCAAAGGCCAGGCCCATCTGCATCGCTGACCCGGCCGAGATCAGTAGGTAGCCAATGCCTTCGTTGGCGGCTGTCATCTCGGACACGGTGGTGCCAACAAAGGCCAGGGTGATGGCGACCTTGAGCGAGCCGTAAAAATACGGCATGGAGCGCGGCAGGCCAACTTTGACCAACACATCCCAACGCTTGGCGCCCAAGACCCGCAGAACGTCTTCCAGCTCGGGCTCCAGGGTGGCCAGGCCGGTGGCAATGTTGACCATGATTGGAAAGAAGCTGATCAGAAAGGCGGTGAGGATGGCCGGCCCTACGCCAATGCCAAACCACACCACCAAAATTGGCACAAAGGCCGCCTTGGGCAGGGCGTTGAAGGCGGTCATCAGCGGGTACACCGCGGCATACGCCAGGCGCGAACTGCCGATCACAAAACCGAGCAGCACGCCCACCACAATGGCGATGCCAAAGCCAGCCATGGTGACCCAGTAGGTGCGCCAGGCATGGGCGCCAATGATGCCCTTGAACTCCCAAAACTGGGTCCAGATGCGCCACGGGCTGGGGAAAATGAATTCCGAGACCTGAAATACCGAGCAGATCAGCTGCCATAACAGCAATACCGCCACCAGCAGGATCCACGGTGACCAGAACTCACGTTGCTTCTTGTTCATGCGGCGGCCCTTGTGGTGGTCGGTGTGGCGGCCGTACCGCGCATGGCACCGATATGTCCGCGCAATTCGTGCACGATGTCGGTGAACTCGCGGGTGTAGGTGATCTCCAGGTCGCGCGGGCGCGGCAAGTCAATGTCTTTTTTGACGACAAAGCGGCCGGGGCTCTTGCTCATCACGTACACCGTGTCGGCCAA
>CAJAXU010000418.1 GCA_903948045.1 uncultured beta proteobacterium
CCGGCCAGCGCGCTGCCGGCCACAAACACGCCGACAAACAGGCGCCGGATGCGGTAGCCCAGCGCCTCGACCATCTCGCGGTCTTGCACGCCAGCGCGGATCAGCAGGCCCACCTTGGTGCGGCCCAGCACCCAGGCCAACAAGGCAAACACCGCCAGCCCCACCACCACCGCCAGCAGACGGTATTTCTCTAGTGCCGCATCGCCCCACAGCAGGGCGCCGCGCAGGGCTTCGGGCAGCGGCAGCGCAATCTGCTGCGGGCCCCAGATGACCTTGATCAGCTCTTCGCCCATGATCATGCCGCCCATGGTGATCAGGATCTGCTTGAGGTGTTGGCCATACACCGGGCGCACAATGAAGCGCTCAAACGCCAGGCCCAGCGCGGCGGCCACCGCCATGGCCACCGCCATGGCCAAGCCCACCGCCACCAGGTTGCGCCAAAGTTCGGGCGAGCCGGTCCAGTCGCCCATGCCGCCGAGCACGGTGGTGGCCATGAAGGCGCCCAGCGCAATGAACACGCCATGGCCAAAATTAAGCACATCCATCAGGCCAAACACCAGGGTCAGGCCGGAGGCGATGATGAAAATGATCATGCCCATGGCCAGCCCGGCCACAGTGAGGGTGAGCCAGGTGGACGGGCTGCCGATCAGCGGCAGCACCAGCAAGGCCAGCGCGGGCACCAGCAGCAGTGGCTTCCAGTCCAGATCAAGCTGCTTCACAGCGCCAACCCCAGCAAGGCATGTTGCAGCGCGGCATCGTCGGCCAGGGCCTGCATGGCGCCGGCGTGGACCACGCGGCCGTCGTCCATGACGGCGACCTGGTCACCCAGGCGCTGCGCAAACCCAAGGTTTTGCTCCACCAGCAAGATGGTGGTGCCCGCCGCCTTGAGCTGGGCAAAGGCCTCGATCATGTTGTTGATGATGGCCGGCGCCAAGCCCTTGCTCGGCTCGTCCACGATCAGCAGCTCGCGTGGCTCCACAATGGCGCGGGCCACGGCCAGCATTTGCTTTTGCCCGCCTGACAGCTTGCCGGCCGGGTGGTTCCAAAACTTCTCCACCGCCGGAAACAGCGAAAAAATCCATTGCAGGCGGGCTGTGTCCATCTGGCTGGCACGGCTGGCCTGGCGCGCGGCCAGCAGCATGTTTTCTTTGACGCTGAGGTCGGCAAATATGCCCATGTTTTCTGGCACGTAGGCGATGCCCAAACCAGCAATGGCCGGCGTTGGCATTGCGGTGATGTCGGTCTGGCCGAAGCGGATGCGGCCCTGGGCGGCGGGCCACAAGCCCATGATGGTGCGCAGCGTGGTGGTTTTACCCGCGCCATTGCGCCCCAGCAGCAGCGTAACTTGGCCACGCGGCACTTGCAAGTCCACCCCGTGCAGGATGTGATACGCGCCGATGTGGGTGTGCACGCCTTCCAGGCTGAGCAGGGGCGCACTCATGCTGCCACCTCAGCCGTGGGTGCCAGCCCCAGGTAGGCCTGCTGCACCACGGGAGACGCCATCACCTGCGCGGGCTCGCCGTCAGCCACCAGGCTGCCGTTGTGCAGCACGATGATGCGGTCGGCCAGCTCGCGCACCACGTCCATCTTGTGCTCCACCAGCAAAATAGTTTTGCGCGGGTCGGTCTTGAGCTGGCGGATCAGGTTCAAGATGACGGGGGCCTCGTCGGCGCTCATGCCGGCGGTGGGTTCGTCAAACATATAGACATCGGGGTCCAGCGCCATCAGCAGCGCGACTTCGAGCTTGCGCTGGTCGCCGTGCGGCAGGCTGGCCACCGGCAGTTGTGCTTGCGCCGACATGGCGACGGTGGCCAACAGCGCCTGGGCCACCTGCGTCAGGGCCGGGTGGTCGCTCCAGATGCTCCACAGGTTCAGCCCACGCCGATGCGGCCCGGCGCGTGTGGCTTGCACCGCCAGGCGCACGTTTTCCAGCACCGACAGGTTGGGGAACAGGTTGGTCAGCTGAAAGGCACGCCCCAGCCCGGCGCGGGTGCGCGCCGATGCGCTCATGCCGGCCAGGGGGCGGCCGTTCAGGTGCACCTCGCCGGCGCTGGCCTTAACCTGGCCCGAGATCAGGTTGAAAAAAGTGGTTTTGCCCGCGCCGTTGGGGCCCACGATGGCGGTCAGGGTGCCAGGCTGGAACCGGCAGCTGACAGCGTTCACCGCCACGTGCCCGCCAAAGCGGACCGTGAGATCACGGGTCTCCAGCATGGTGCGTGTTGATCAGCGCTTGTTGCGGATTGGGACCTGCATTTCTTCGGCCTTGATCTCGCGCACCAACTCAGGCACGCCCCAGGCAAAGGCCGGGTCCACCTTGATCTTGAAATGGAACATGCTTTGCATGGCTTGGTGGTCTTCTTTGCGGAAGGTCATCTTGCCCTTGGGCGTGTCAAAGCTCATGCCCTCCATGGCCTTGATCAGGCTGTCGGCTGAGGCGTCACCATTGGTTTTCTTGAGGGCCGCCACCACCGCCATGGCGGCGCTGAAGCCGCCGGCGGTGAAGAAGTCTGGCGGCGATTTGAACTGGCTGTAGTGGCGCGCCACCATGGCGTCGTTGACCGGGTTCTTGGGCATGCCAAAGTAATAATAGGCCGCGCCCTCCATACCGGGAAACTGCTTGTAGGCGGTCATGGCGGGCAGGATGTTGCCGCCGGTGGCGATCTCAATACCGTAACGCTTGAGGTCCATGTCGGCAATCTTGAACGGGTTGCCACCGGCCCAGATGATGAAGATGACCTTGCGCCCGGGCTGGCCCTTGAGCTTGTCGATGATGCGCTGGGCGCCAGCGGTGAAATCAGTGGTAGCCGGCGGCAGGTACTCCTCATGCACCAGCTTGCCTTTTTTGATGGCCTCGCGGAAGGCTGCCACACCGTCACGGCCAAAGGCCGAATCTTGCGCCAGGGTCACGATGGAGGTACCCGCTTTGTCCATGGCCACGGCGTTGGAGATGGCGTCCTGGCTGCTGTTGCGGCCAGTGCGGAAAATGTATTTGTTCCACTTCTCGCCGGTGATCGAATCCGCCACGGCGGGCTCCACCAGCAGGATCTTTTTGTATTCCTCGGCCACCGGCAGCATCGCCAGCGCCACGGGCGATGCAGTAGGGCCCACGGCGATATCGACCTTGTCGTCGCCATAGGCCGCAGCCAGCAGGCTCTTGCCCAGATCGGGCTTGCCCTGGTCGTCGCGCTCGATCACTTCAATTTTTTTGCCGGCGACCATCATGGTGCCGCCTGTGGCGTAGTCCAGGCCCATCATGAAGCCCACCGCCGTCTGCTTGCCATAGGCCTCCAGCGGGCCGGTCTTGCTGAAAATGTGAGCAATCTTGATCGGCTTGCCCTGGCTGAAGGCGGGTGCTGAGAAGGCGGCGACAAGGGCGGCCAGCGCCCAAAGTTGACGACGTTGCATATGAAAATCTCCTGTGATGGTGGGAATACGTTGCACGGTGCGTGCCAAGCTGTAAATGCTTGATTTGAAACAAAAAAATGCTGAACGACCTTGGCTTATGTCAAAAATAAGACAGATAGGGTGTACTAAAAACAGTCACATGTCTGATTTTTGGTCAGTTTATGCCAGGCGTTCATAGAGTGTCGCACGGGAGATGCCCAGCAGGCGCGCCGTGGCCAGTTTGTTGTGGGCGCTGGCCTGCAGAGCTGCGGCGATGGCCCGCTGCTCCAGCTCGGCCACCTGCACGGCCAAGGGCCGCAGCAGCAGTGCGTCTGGCGCCTCGGGCGGCCGGGCCTGGGCCGGCATCAGCTCTGACACGCCTGACTCTCGCAACACGCTTTCAAGCTGCACGGCATCCAGCTGGGCGCTGTCGTTGCGCAGCGCCGCCTGCTCCAATGCGTTGCGCAACTCCCGGATATTGCCGCGCCAGCTTTGTGCCATCAGCAGCGCCATGGCATCAGGGGTGAGCTCGGGCGCGGGGGTGCCGCGCTGCGCCATGTCTTCGGACAGCACTTCCACCAGGGTCGGGATGTCGCTGCGCCGCTCCCGCAGGGGCGGTACCCGGATCGGCAGCACATGCAGCCGGTAGTACAGGTCTTCGCGAAAGCGGCCGTCGCGCACCAGCGCCGTCAGGTCACGCGAGGTGGCGGCGACCACACGCACATCAAACCTGATCAGCCGGTTGGAGCCCAGGGGTTCGATCTCACCCTCTTGCAACGCACGCAAGAGCTTGGCTTGCAGCGCCAGCGGCATGTCGCCAATCTCATCCAGAAACAGGGTGCCGCCGTCAGCCAGCACAAACTTGCCGTCTCGCCCTTTGCGGTCGGCACCGGTGTAGGCCCCCGCTGCCACGCCAAAAAACTCCGCTTCCAGCAAGGTGTCGGGAATGGCCGCAATGTTGACGCCCACAAAAGGTCGCAAGGCCCGGCTTGAGGCCGCATGGATGGCGTGCGCCAGCAGCTCCTTGCCGGTGCCGGTTTCACCCAGCAGCAGGACCGGGCTGCCAGACTGGGCTGCTCGGCGGGCCTGGCGCTTGACCTCCACCGCCGCCGGGCTGGTACCCACAAAGCTGGCAAAGGTGTACTTGGCGTGCCGGCCGCCCAGCAAATTACGGCTGCGTTGGGTGGCCAATTCACGCCGTGCGTCATCCAGCTCGCGCTGCAAGGCAGAAAATTTGGCCATGAAGGGCTGCAAGGTGGTTTCTGCATGGTCAAACAGCACAATACCCAGCGCCCCGATGACATCACCCTGGCTGTCGCGCAGCGGGATGCGGCTGACCACAAAGGTACCGGCCCGGTTGCTGAGCAAGTCGATCAGCATCGGTTTACCGGACTGCAGCACCTGGTGCATCTGCGTGTTTTCCACCACGGCAGATACCGGCTGGCCGACGAAATCTTCTTCGCGCGCAAAGCCCAGGGCTGGCAAAAAGCGGCGGTACTGGTCGTTGATCCAGACCACCCGGGCGTCGCGGTCGACCAGCAGCATGCCCTCGCTGGCGTGGGCAAACAGGTCAAACATCGACCGCGCCGCCAGCTCCAGAATGCTTTGGGCGTCGCGCGGCAGAGTGTCAGGGTTGGCCATGCGCCGATGTTAGCGCGGCGACTTGCCGCAGGGCGCGCCTCAGTGGGCTGACCTGCGCCGCTGCAACCAGCGCGGCACCACCAGCACCGCCACGATCACCACCAGCAGCGTCAGCGACATCGGGCGCTGCAAAAACACCATGGCGCTGCCCTCGCCAATCGAGATGGCGTTGCGCAGCTGGGCTTCAGCCAAGGGGCCCAAAATCATGCCCACTACCACGGGCGCGGTGGGAAAGCTAAAGCGCCGCATGATGAGCCCGAGCACGCCAATGGCGTACAGCAAAAACAAATCAAACGCGCTTTGCCGCATGCCGTAGGCGCCCACGGTGGCAAAAATCAGGATGCCGGCATAGAGCTGGGGCTTGGGCACCTTGAGCAGCTTGACCCACAGGCCGACCAGGGGCAGGTTGAGCACCAACAGCATCACGTTGTCAATGTAGAGCGAGGCAATCAGCGCCCACACCAGCGCCGAGGCGCTGCTGAACAGCTGCGGCCCGGGCTGGATACCGTAGTTCTGAAAGGCGCCGAGCAGGATGGCCGTGGTGTTGGAAGTGGGGATGCCCAGGGTCAGCAGCGGGATCAGCGCGGCGGTGACGGTGGCGTTGTTGGCCGCCTCGGGGCCGGCCACGCCCTCGATGGCACCACGGGTGCCAAACTCGGCCCGGTGCTCAGGTTTGGCCACCTTTTTCTCGGTGGCGTAGCTCAAAAAGGTGGGGATCTCGGTGCCGCCAGCCGGAATGCAGCCAAAGGGTGCGCCGATGGCCGTGCCGCGCAGCCAGGCTGGAATAGAGCGGCGCCAGTCACTGGCGCTCATGGTCACGCGGCTCATCTTGTTGGCGGTCTCAACCACGCGCCCCTCAAACAGCACGGCGTGCAGCGCCTCGGCCACGGCAAACAGGCCCACCGCCACCCGCACAAAATCGAAACCATCCTTGAGGTCGGGCACACCGCCGCTGTAAC
>CAJAXU010000419.1 GCA_903948045.1 uncultured beta proteobacterium
CCCGCCATCCAGGTGGCTTTTTCGGCGCACCACAAAATGACCGAGGCGCAGTCCTTGCGCACCTGGCGCACATGCTCGCTGCCCAGCAGGTCGAGGTTTTTGGCCACGGTGTAAGCAAAGGCACGGCCGGCCTGAAGCACGGTGTACATGTCGGCCACCTTGCCCTGGATCAGCTGGAACTCGCCGATGCTCTGGCCGAACTGCTTGCGGTCGTGGATGTAGGGCACCACGTTGTCCATCACCGACTGCATGATGCCCAGCGGGCCGCCGGTGAGCACAGCGCGCTCGTAGTCGAGCCCGCTCATCAGCACCTTGGCGCCGCCGTTCAGGTTGCCCAATATGTTTTGCGCCGGTACCTCGACGTTGTGAAACACCAGCTCGCCAGTGTGGCTGCCACGCATGCCGAGTTTGTCGAGCTTTTGCGCGATGCTGAAGCCCGGCATGCCTTTTTCAATCAAGAAGGCGGTGACGCCGCGCGCACCGAGTTCGGGCTCGCTTTTGGCATAGACCACCAGGGTGTCGGCGTCCGGGCCATTGGTGATCCACATCTTGCTGCCGTTGAGCAGGTAGTAGCCACCCTTGTCCTCGGCTTTGAGCTTCATGCTCAGCACGTCGCTGCCGGCGCCGGGCTCGCTCATGGCTAGCGCGCCGATGTGCTCACCGCTGATGAGCCGGGGCAGGTACTTCTGCCGCTGCTCGGGCGTGCCGTTGCGCTTGATCTGGTTGACGCACAGGTTGCTGTGGGCGCCATAGCTCAGGCCGACCGAGGCACTAGCGCGTGAGATCTCTTCCATGGCGATCATGTGCGCCAGATAGCCCATGTTGGCGCCACCATACTCTTCGCCCACCGTGATGCCCAGCACCCCCAGCGCGCCCATCTTGGGCCACAGGTCCATCGGGAACTGGTCGCTGCGGTCGATCTCGGCCGCGCGCGGGGCGATCTCGGTCTGGGCAAAGTCGCGCACCGCGTCGCGCAGGGCGTCCACGTCGGGGCCGAGTTGAAAGTCAAGTCCGGGCAGGTTCATGGTTTGATCTCCTATCGCTGTTCGTCAGTAGGTTTTGGGCACGGGCACCAGGGTTTGCTGCATCACGGCGCACGCGGTCTCGCGGCCGTCCTCGGCCAGGTGAGTCACCTCGGCAGTGGTGACGATGATGCGCCGGCCGGCCTTGACGACGCGCCCGGTGGCGCGCAATTCGCCGCCCTGAAACGCCGCCAGAAAGTTGACCTTGTACTCCACCGTGCTGACCTCCATGCCATCGGGCACCACGGTCAGCGCGGCATAGCCGCCGGCAATGTCGGCCAGCGCGCCCATGGCGCCACCATGGAAGCCGCCTTGCTGCTGCGTGACGCGGTCAGAGTAGGGCAGCGCCACCACGCACAGGCCCGGCTCGGCCTGTAACAGACGCGCGCCCAGGTGGCGCATCATGCCCTGGCGCGCCAGGCTGTCATGGACCCGCTGCCAGGCGATCTCAGAGGTCGTCACGCTTTACCCCTTTTGCGCTTTTGCTCTTGGCCAGCAGGGCACGCGCCTCGCGTTGGTGCACCTTGAGCTCATCCAGGTTGGCCTGGAGGTCGGTCATCTGCGCCTCCAACTGCTGCTGGTGCTTGGCCAGCACCTCCAGAAATTTCTGCAGCTGCAAGCCGGTGTCGCGCGGGCTGTCGTACAGG
>CAJAXU010000420.1 GCA_903948045.1 uncultured beta proteobacterium
ACCGTAGCGGCCCCCTTGGCGCGGCTGCCGCTGTTTGCCCGTGCTGGCGCGGTGATTCCGCTAGCGAGCGGCAGCCCGGCGGTGAATGGCCAAGCCGTGCGCCGGCGGCATGATGATCCGGTTACCGAGTGGCGCCGTTTTGGTCCCGGTGACGCCCGCTGAGTTGTTTCTCAGTCGAGGTAGGCAGGATGGCCTTTTCGGACTGACATTGGGTCTCTTTTATGGGGTTGGGGGGGCTGGCGTGCCTGATTCCGCTCATGTCCCAGGGATGCAGCAGCCTGACCGGCTGCTGCTTCCTCCGCCTTGACTTCGCTGCATCAGGCACGCCACCCCCTCCTTGGTCGGGTTAGATGGAATACCCGAATGCGAGGTCCCAGTGCATGCACGCAAGGGTCGTCAAGGTGGTGACGGGCCGAGCGGCGGAGCGAGGTCAAGACACCGTTGTGATTGTCAAGCAATTACTTGCTTGTGGAGGTCAGGGTTGAATGGTTTTCCAGACTTCAAAACCCCATAGGCGATAGCCAGCAGCTTGTGCATGCACGCTACCACGATCACTTTGCCGGGCTTGTTCTGCGCCTTCAGGCGATGCCAGAATGCCGCAATCAAGGGGTTGTACCTCCCCGCCACCATCGCCGGGAAGTACAAAGCACTCCTGAGCGCTCGGTGCCCCTGAGGGTGGGTGCCTTTGTGCTTATTCAAAGAGGTGCCTGACTGGCGAATCAGTGGCGCCAGCGCCGCATAGGCAGTCAAGGCCTTGACGGTTTTGAAACGCTCGGGCCTGCCGATGTAGGCCAGCAGTTGGGGAATGGTCTTCTCCCCAAGGCCGGGAATCGTTGCCAGAAGGCCCTGGCGCTGCTTCAAGTCCGGGTCATCGTCTATGGCCTTCTGGATCTGCTTGCGTACCGCATCAATGGAGTGTTCCAGATCGGCGATGACATCATGTATCGACTGTTGCACCGACGCATGGGCCACGCCTAACCGGTTGAGCTCGCTTTGACGCATTTCCTGCAGGGTATCGAGACGAAGCACCAGCGCCTGCAGGGTGCGCACTCCCACGGAGGGCGCCTCCCATAGCTCAGGCTGGGTTGTCTGGCAGAACCGCGCCAGGCACTTAGCATCGCCCTGATCGGTCTTGTTGCGAACCCGATCAACTTCCATGAAGCGCTTGACCAGGAGCGGGTTCACCACCGACACCGCAATGCCTTGGTCTGACAGGAATAACGCCAGCCCCTCATGGTACGCGCCGGTGGCTTCCATGCAGACATGCACGCCAGCCATACCAGCGGGAACATTTTCCTTAATCCAAACCAGCAGGCTTTTGAAGCCTGCCGCATCGTTAACAAATACCTTGGATCGGTATTTCCCGTTCAAGGTGAGCAAAGCTGCGTCAAGCTTCGCTTTGCTGACATCGATTCCCAGATTGAGAGTCATTGCTGTCCCCATAAAGACAAACCAACGCTGTATCCGACTTGCACACCCTGATATGCGAGGTCGGCGCTGGCCAAAGACCAGCGCCGCCCCAAGTCACCGTTCGAGCTATTGCGTCGAATCCGAGCGGCGCCCCAGTCTTGACCACGGGATTGGTGTCCCAAGGGGGAGATCGGGGTCGTCCGTTCAGGCTCCCTTCAGCGCATCGGGAGCGGGAATAACAATATCAGGGGGAAAGACGCATGGGCCCGCAGGGCACGTGCGTCTGGAGGACACGAGCGCAGTCGCTCGGCCCGCCGCCACCTTGACCAGTGTCAGAGGTGGCGAGTCGTGGATTCCCGGTCAAACCGGGAATGCCGAGCTAGGCCGGGCTGACGTAAGCGGTCAGATCGCAGCGAATGGCCGACGGCGTCTCAAGCCCAGTGCACCGGGCCCTGGCTGGTGTACCAGTGGGCCAGCTGCGCTTCGAATTCGGCCTCGATCCGGCTGCGCCGGATCTTCATGGTCGGGGTCAGCATGCCGTTCTCAATCGTCCACGCCTGCGAGGCCACGACGATCATGCGCAGCTGCTCATAGTCGGGCGCGGCCTGGTTGACCTCGCGCAGCAGCCCGGCCAGTTCCTGTTGCACCTTGGCCCGCACGGCGGCATCGCCGAGTTTGGGCCGCAGGTCCTCGGCCAGCACCACCACCGCGTAGGCGGCGCTCTGCCCCACCCCCGACACCAGCGCCTGCTCCACCATCGGGTGGGCATTGAGGCGGTTTTCAATCGGAGCGGGCGCCACGTACTTGCCCTTGGACGTCTTGAAAAGCTCCTTGACGCGCCCCGTCAGCTTAAGCAGTCCGTCTGCGCGGATTTCACCCCGGTCGCCGGTATGAAAGAAACCATCGGCGGTTAAGCTTTCGGCGTCCAGGTCGGGCCGCTTGTAGTAGCCCACCATCTGGCCGGGCGACTTGATCAGCACCTCGCCCTCGTCACTCAGCCGCACCTTTACGCCTGGCATCGGCACACCCACGTAGCCCGGCGCGTTGATGGCGTCGGTGGAGTTGTGCGAATAGGCAAAGTCCTCGGTCATGGCATAGCCTTCGGACAGGTTCAGTCCGAGCCGACGGTACCAGGTGATCAGCTCGGCGGGAATAGGCGCCGAGCCGCTGCCGGCCAGCAGCGCCTGGTCCAGCCCCAGGCCCTTGAGCACCTTGCGCGCCACGATGCGGCCCAGGATCGGGATGCTCAGCAGCCGGTCAAGTTTCTTCGGCGGCATCTTGCTGAACACGCCCTGCTGGAACTTGAGCCACAGCCGTGGCACCGAGATGAAGGTGGTCGGGCGGGCCCGGTTCAGGTCCTGCAAAAAGGTGTCAAGCGACTCGGCAAAGTACAGGTGGGTGTTGCCGTCCACCAGCGAGCCGCAACCGACCCAGGCACGCTCAAACACATGGGCCAGCGGCAGGTAGGACAGCACCCGGTTGTGCACCTCGGCCCCGATGCGGCTTTTGAGCTCGGTCACGATGCCCAGGCTGGCGGCGGTGATGCGCTCGAAGCTGTGCATCACGCCCTTGGGCTGGCCGGTCGAGCCCGAGGTGTAGATCAGCATGGCCAGGTCAGTGCCGGCGCGCGCCGGGCGGCCCGTCAGTGGCGGGGTGCGCGCGATGATGGCGTCCCAGGTTTCGAAGGTGGTCGGTGGTGACAGTGGCAGTGCGATGCAGGGCAGGCCGGCCGGTATGCCGGGTGTCTGCTGCTCCCAGATGTCGAGCTTGCCCACAAACAACAGGCTGGCACCGCTGTGCTCAAGCACGTAGCGAATGGTGTCGGCGGTTTCGGTCGGGAAAATCGCCACCGTGGTGCCGCCGGCGATCCAGATCGCCAACTCGGCAATGATGAAATGCGCGCTGTTTTTGGACAGGATGGCGATGCGCGCTCCGGGCTCCATGCCACGGCTCTGCAGGTGCGCCGCCATGCGCCGCGCCTGGTCGAGCGTCTGCGCCCAGGTGTAGTCCACCACCCGTCCGCCACCAATGGGCTGTGTCAGGTAGACCGCATCGGGGTGGGCGCTCTCGTGGTCATAAATGTAATCAAGCATCAATTTGGGCTGGGACATCTTGTTTCCTCGGTGTGGTGGCGCCGTCCGGCTAAGTGGCCAGATTGGGGTGGTGACCGCGCAAGCGGTGGATAAGAGAGCGGATGTTACCTGCAGATGGTGGCCGCAGCCCTCATGGTGTTCCCTGACCAAACACCGCCTGCCACAGCGCCAACACGGCCTCGCGCTCGCCTTGCAGCGGGCCTGGTGCCAACTGGGTCGTCTCTTCATTGAGCCGCGCATGGTGTTGCACCCTGCGTAGCTCGCGGTAGGCGCCCGCGGCAGAGTGGCCGACACCTGGCGGCAGCAGGCCTGCGGTTTGTGCCCGCTCCAGCAGTGCGATATTGCCGGCGTTCTCCAGCAACTCGGGGTGCTGGCCAGCTCGCGACAGCACCAGGTGCTGTACCGCAAATTCGACGTCGATCATGCCACCCGGGCTGTGCTTGATGTCAAAGTGGTCGGCCCGCACGGGGTGGGCCGAGCGCACCCGCTCGCGCATGGCCACAATTTCTTGTTGCAGGTCAGCCGCCTGCCGCGGCGCGCCAATGACGGCCTGGCGCACCGCATCAAAGCGCTGGCGCAAGTCGCCGTCACCCAGCACACATCGGGCCCGTGTCATGGCCTGGTGTTCCCAGGTCCAGGCGGTGTTGCTGCCACGCTGCTGCTGGTAGTCGGCGTAAGCATCAAAGGTGGTAATCAGCAGGCCGGCATTGCCGTTGGGTCGCAAAGCCGTGTCGATCTCGTACAGGTCGCCTTCGCCGGTTTTGACCGTCAACCAGTTGATCAGCTTGCGTACCAGGGTGGCATAGATCTCGCCCGCCCGTTCGTCGTCGTCGGCGTAGACGAACACGATGTCGAGGTCACTGCCATAGCCCAGTTCCTTGCCGCCTAATTTGCCATAGGCAATGATGGCAATTTGGGGTGCTGCGCGGTGTTTGTTTTTCAGCCGGTCCCAGCACCATTGGCTGGTCACCCGTAACACGGCCTCGGCCAGTGCGCTCAAGTCGTCTGCCACCTGCTCCACGGAGATCCGGCCTTCCAGGTCGCGTGCCAGGGTGCGAAACACTTCCGCATGGTGGGCGCGACGCAGCAGGTTGAGCAGCGCTTCTTCGTCGTCTTCGCCGGTGCCGGCCAGGGCATCGCGCCGGTGGTTGAGCTCGAACTCGATGTCCACCGCGCTGAAACGTTCGGCCAGCATGTCGACGCCGGCCAGTTCGTCGATCACGCCGGGGTGCAGCAACAGGTATCGTGCCGGCCAGCGCGCTGCGCCCAGCAGGCGCAGCAGTCGCTCATGCACATTGGGCCGCTCCAGCAGCAGTGCCAGGTAGCTTTCGCGCCGCAGCAGTGGCTCCATCCAGTCGGCCAGTCGCACTGCCGCCTCTTCGGTGGCGCGACCCTCGCCCACCCATTGCGCGGTGCGCGCCACTAGCCGCACCAGTCGGGCGCGGGATTCCTCCCGCAGCGCCAGGACCCTTGGATGATCCCGCCAATGTGCCACCCGCGCCCGAAAGTCGGTCGGCAACTGCGACAGCAACTCGTCGAATTCAGGCGCGCTGGCGCCCGTCTTGCTGCCGCAGCCTTTGCACTCACGCTCGGCACTGCCGCCCAGCAGCTTGTCAAATTCCTGCGCCACCAACTCGCGATGGGCGTCGAGCTGCTGCAGCAACAGGTGGGCCGTGGCGTAGCCCAGGGTTTGGGCGATCCAGCCCAGGTCGTGGTCTTGCGTGGGCAGCACATGGGTCTGCTGGTCGTCCAGGTACTGGATACGGTGCTCCACCTGGCGCAAAAACACATAGGCCTCGGCCAGCGCTTGGGCAGTGGCCTGGGGCATCAGGCCGGCCTTGGCCAGGCGCGGCAGCGCGCTCAGGGTCGGTCGCGTGCGCAGCTCAGGAAACTGGCCGCCGCGCACCACCTGCAGCAATTGCACGGTGAATTCGATTTCTCGAATGCCGCCGCGTGAGAGCTTGACGTCATTGGCCCGCTCCGGGTGGCCCGTACTGCGCCGCAACGCATGCTCGCGGATTTGCCGGTGCAGCACGCGCTGTGCGTCAAACACCCCGTAGTCTAGGTAGCGCCTGAACACAAACGGCAGGACCACGCTGCGCAGCCCCAGGACATTGCTGCCGGGGACGTCCCCCAAGGTGGCGACGACGCGGCTTTTCAGCCAGGCAAAGCGTTCCCACTCGCGGCCCTGGACATGCAGGTACTCTTCCAATGCGCCCAGCGAGACGGCTGGTGGGCCCGAGTTACCGTTGGGCCGCAGCGCCAGATCGACCCGGAACACGAAGCCGTGTTCGGTGGTGTCGCCAATCAGGCCGTACAGGGCGCGCACGGCACGGCCAAAGTATTCTTGATTGCTGAGGCGGCCACGCCCCTGTGCGTCACCGCCGGTCTCGCCGTCTTGGTCGTAGACATAGATCAGGTCGATGTCGCTCGAGACATTCAATTCACGCGCACCCAACTTGCCCATGCCCACCACCCAGAGCGGTACCGGCTCGCCCTGGGCTGACAGCGGCCTGCCATGCACAGCCTGCAGATCGGCCTGCACTTGGTTGCAGGCAGTTTGCAGGGCGAACTCGGCCAGGTCGGTCATGGCCTGTGTGATGTCCTGCAACGGTGCTTGCGCGTCACAGTCCAGGCACAGCAAACGCTCAAGCACCAACTGGCGGGTGGTGCGCAAGGCTGCGCTGGTGTCAAGCCCCTGTGCCCGCAAGGCGGCAAAGGTCTGCGCCAGTGCCGCCGGGTCCGGCTGGCCGGGTGCCAGCAGCGCCAGCTGGGCGTCATACCTGCGCCGCACCCGCTGTCCAAAACGCGAATGGGCCGCCAGCGGCGCCCCGGTCATAATTCCTGTCATAGCTTCAAAGTCACGATGATTCCCCGGCCGCTTGCTCCCTCAGCATTGCTGAAAAACCTGTCAGCATTGGCGCGTGGCTCCTTGTGGTTGTTGCTGGGCGCCTGGCTGCTGTTTCTGCTGGCTTGGGGCACGCTGCATTGGGTCATTGTGCCGCGAATTGGCGAGTTTCGTCCGCTGCTGGAAGCGAGGGGGACCGGCCTGCTCGGAATTGAGCT
>CAJAXU010000421.1 GCA_903948045.1 uncultured beta proteobacterium
ATCGAGGCGGGCGAGCTCTACATCAACCGCACCCCGGCCGACCCCTACCAGGGCTACCACGCCGGCTGGAAGCGCTCCGGCCTGGGCGGCGACGACGGCAAGCACGGCATGCTGGAGTTCACCCAGACCCGGCTGGTGGTCATGAACTATTGATCAAATTGGCCTCCAGCCCTTGTCCCGCCTCATTAGTTTGCTATATATTGAATAGCATTTGTCAATCTGACTCGCACCGGCCGTGACACAAGCCCTGCTGCTGGCCACGGTCTACCTCGCCTTCATCAGCCTGGGCCTGCCCGACAGCGTGCTGGGCGTGGCCTGGCCCGGCATGCGCGCCAGCCTGGGCCAAGACCTGGCCTCGGCCGGCCTGATCACGCTGGTGCTGACGGTGGGCTCGGCGCTGTCGAGCTTTGTCGGTGGCCGGGTGCTGGCGCGCTGGGGCACCGGGCCGGTGGTGACGGTGAGCGGCCTGCTGACCGGGCTGGCCCTGCTCGGCTTTGCGCTAAGCCCGTCCTTCGCGCTGCTCCTGCTGCTGGCGGTGCCGCTCGGGCTGGGTGCGGGTGCGGTCGATGCCCGGCTGAACCAGTTTGTGGCGGCGCACTACAGCGCCCGGCACATGAACTGGCTGCACGGCTGCTGGGGCGTTGGCGCCACGCTGGGCCCGCTCATCATGGCCTCGGCCCTGACCAGCGCCACGGGCTGGCGCCAGGGCTACCTGTGGATCGGCGGCGTGCAACTGGGGCTGGTGCTGCTGTTCCTGCTGGTGCTGCCGCTGTGGCAGCGGCATCAGGCGCAGTCGGCGGCATCTGCCGCCGTGTCGCCCACCACCCCCAAAGGGCCAGCACCCACGCTGGCGCTGTGGCTGGCGCCGGCGCTGTACCTGGCCTACGCGGCGGTGGAAATCAGCATTGGGCTGTGGGCCGGCAGCCTGCTGGTGGACGGGCGCGGCCTGGACGCCAAGACTGCGGCGCTGTGGGTGTCCTGCTTTTTCGGCGCCATCATGCTTGGCCGCTTTGCCACCGGCCTGCTGACGTTGCGCTTGGGCAACCGACAATTGGTGCGCCTGGGCATCGCGGTGGCCAGCGTCGGCGCGGCGCTGTTCGCCAGCAACGCACTGCCGGCGCCGCTGTCGCTGGCGGGTCTGGTGCTGCTGGGCCTGGGCTGCGCGCCCATCTACCCCTGCCTGATGCACGAGACCGCCCGCCGCTTCGAGCCGGTCACCGCCGCCAAGGTCATCTCGCGCCAGGTCGGCTTTGCCTATGTCGGCGCAGCCATCGTCCCCGCCGCGCTGGGCTACCTGGCCACCGCCGCCGGCCTGGGCGCCATCATGCCGGCGGTGCTGGCGGCGCTGCTCCTGTTGCTGCTGATGTCGGAAGCGCTGAATCGGATCACTTGACGGTTTCCGGCAGTAAAAAGCTCGTTTTTTCACACCGGTCAAGGCGGCGCCAGGCCGAGCGACTATCGTCATCCCCGGCTACGAACGGGGATCCATGACTTCCTGGATTCCCGTTTTCACGGGAATGACGAGACAGGGGCATGCCGGAGCGACGTTTTGCCCAACCAAGAAGGGGCTGGCGTGCCTGATG
>CAJAXU010000422.1 GCA_903948045.1 uncultured beta proteobacterium
GCCATGGGTGTGTCGCTGGTGTTTCACCCGCGCAACCCCTATGTGCCCACGGTACACATGAATGTGCGCATGCTGGCGGCCCAAGGCAGCGACGGCAAGACCGTGTGCTGGTTTGGCGGCGGCATGGACCTCACACCCTACTACGGCTTCGATGAGGACGCCAGGCACTTCCACACCAGCTGCAAGTCCGCGCTGGCGCCCTTTGGGGACGACAAATACCCGCGCTTCAAGACCTGGTGTGACGAGTATTTTGTGCTCAAGCACCGCGGTGAGCAGCGCGGCGTGGGCGGCGTGTTTTTTGATGATTTTTCCGAGCTCGGCTTTGAGCGCAGCCTCGCCATGATGCAGGCGGTCGGCGACACCCTGTTGCCGGCCTACTTGCCGATCGTGGCGCGGCGCCAGGACAGCCCCTACGGCGAGCGTGAGCGGGCGTTCCAGTTGTACCGACGGGGTCGCTATGTCGAGTTCAACCTGGTGTGGGACCGCGGCACCCACTTCGGCCTGCAGTCGGGGGGGCGCACCGAGTCCATTCTGCTCTCGATGCCGCCGCTGGCCAGCTGGTCCTACCAGCATGTGCCCGAGGTGGGCTCGCGGGAAGCTGAGCTTTACAGCCGGTTTCTGGTACCGCGCGACTGGGCCGTAGAGGCAGGCGCGGCCTGACCGGCGACGTGACCCAGCCCCTGCGGATAGGCATCTTTGGCGGCGCATTTGACCCGCCGCACACCGCGCATCGCGCGCTGGTGCGCGCGGCGCTCGACCATTTGGCGTTGGACCGGCTGCTGATCATTCCAACCGGCCAGGCCTGGCACAAGGCCCGCCCCTTGACGGCGGCTCATCACCGGTTGGCGATGGCCCGCCTGTGCTTCAGTGATTTGCCGCAGGTGCAGGTTGACCCGCTGGAGATCGAGCGCGTCGGCCCCAGTTACACCATTGACACGCTGCGTGCGCTCAAGGCCAAGTGGCCGGAGGCCGAGCTGTTCCTTTTGATGGGCGAGGACCAGGCCCGTGCGTTGGACCAGTGGCATGATTGGCAGCAGATTCCCCAGTTCGCTACAATATGTGTAGCTGAGCGCGAAGATTCGATGCGGTCTGGCAGCCAGTTTGAGCCAGCCAAATCGCTAGGAAAGCGCTTTGTGCGCCTGCCTGTGGCGCCGATGGCCGTGAGCGCCACCGAGATTCGCGCCCGTTTGGGCGCCCACCAAAACGTTGACCCCCTGGTTTTTGAGCCAGTGGCACGTTATATTGAACACCATCACCTTTACCAGACCGATTGATGACTACTGCTCCCCCCGCCAAAAAAGACATTCAGAAACTCCAGCGCGCCATCGTCGATGGCCTGGAGGATGTGAAAGCCCAGGACATCAAGGTGTTCGACACCGAGCACCTGTCGGCGCTGTTCGAGCGGGTGATCGTGGCCTCAGGCACCTCCAACCGGCAGACCAAAGCATTGGCAGCCAGTGTGTCAGACGCAGTGCGCGAAGCCGGGTTTCCCAAGCCGCGCCTGGAGGGCGAGGCCAATGGTGAGTGGATCATCGTGGACTGTGGTCAAGCGGTGGTCCATGTGATGCAGCCCATCATCCGGCAGTATTACAACCTGGAGGAACTCTGGGGTGAAAAGGCCGTGCGCCTTAAATTTGGCACCGCCAAGCCGCTGGTCAAAGCCGAGTCCGCGCCCAAGAAAGACGAAGCGGCCAAGCCTGTCGCCAGCCTCAAACGCTCAAATGCCGCCAAAAAAGGTGTGCAGGAAGCCTTCCCGTCCAAGGCGCAGATCAAGAAAAACCTGGTCGCCGCCCAAGGCGTGGCCAAGCGACCTGCTGGCAAGGTGGCCAGTAAGGTTGCAGCCAAGTCTGTCGCCAAGCCGGCCATCAAAACAGTGCCCGCTAAATCGGCGGCCAAGGTTGTGGTGATCAATGAAGCCGCCCCAAAGGCCCCGGTCAAAAAAGCCCCAGCCAAAAAGACGGTCGCCAAAAAAACGGTCGCCGTCAAGGCGGTAGCCAAAAAGGCGCCGGCCCGCAAGGCCGCGTCCAAGACCGCAGCGAAGCCGGCCGCCAGAAAGACAGCCGCGCGCAAAGCGTGACCGTTGACGCGTGCGGCTGCTGATTGTTGCCGTGGGCCAGCGCGTGCCCGACTGGGCGCAGAGCGCCTGGGCTGACTATGCCAAACGTTTTCCGCCTGAACTCAAAATCGAGCTCAAGGCCGTCAAGACCGAGCCCCGCGGCTCGCGCAGTCTGGACGCTTTGCTGGCCGCCGAACGCAGCCGTATCGAAGCTGCGCTGCCCAGGGGCTGCCGTGTGGTGGCTTTGGACGAACGCGGCACAGCGCTGCCCACGGTGGCCCTGGCCGACAAGCTGCGCCAATGGCAGCTGGATGCCGCTGACGTGGCACTGGTGATCGGCGGCCCGGATGGACTCGACCCGGCCTTCCGCCAAGCCGCACATGAGCGCTTGCGTCTGTCCGACCTGACCTTGCCCCATGCCTTTGTGCGGGTCTTGCTGATTGAGCAGCTCTACCGCGCCTGGTCGATCAATGCCAACCACCCCTACCACCGTGAATAGTTTCATTTACCTGGCCTCGCAGAGCCCGCGCCGGCGTCAGTTGCTGGAGCAATTGGGCGTGGCCTACCAGTTGCTGCTGCCGGATGCCGACGAGGACGCCGAGGCGCTCGAACAGGTGCGGCCGAACGAGGCGCCGGCGGCCTATGTGCAGCGCGTGACCCAGCTCAAACTTGATGCCGCGCTGCAGCGGTTGGCACGGCGCGGGCTGCCCACTGCGCCGGTGCTGTGCTCTGACACCACGGTGGCGCTGGGCCGCGTGATCTTTGGCAAGCCGGTGGACTCGGCTGATGCCGTCGTCATGCTGGCCCAGCTTGGCGGCCGCACCCACCGGGTACTCACTGCGGTGGCGCTGGGCCTCGGGCCAAGACGCGAGCAGGTGCTGAGCCGGTCGCAGGTGCGCTTCGCCACGCTTGGCGCTGATGACATCCAGGCTTACGTCAGTACCGGCGAGCCCATGGGCAAAGCCGGGGCCTACGGTGTGCAGGGCAGGGCGGCAGCCTTCATCGCCCATATCTCGGGCAGTTACTCTGGCATCATGGGCCTGCCCTTGTTTGAGACGGCGCAGCTGTTGCGCCGGTTTCAGGTCCGGATTAACGCTTAGGCACCATGCAAGAAGACATATTGATCAACTGGGCACCGCAGGAAACGCGGGTTGCCATTGTGGAAAACGGTGTGCTGCAGGAGCTGCATGTCGAACGCACGCTGGAGCGCGGGCTGGTCGGTAATGTGTACTTGGGTAAGGTCGCGCGGGTGCTGCCTGGCATGCAGTCCGCGTTCATTGACATTGGGCTGGAGCGCGCGGCCTTTTTGCATGTGGCCGACGTGTGGCACCGTCAACCGGATGGCGAGCCGCCTGGAGCGGTGCGCAACACCCAGCCGCAGGTGCCGATCGAGAAGCAGGTGTTCGAAGGGCAGACCCTGTTGGTGCAGGTGATCAAGGACCCCATCGGCAGCAAGGGCGCGCGCCTGTCGACGCAAATCAGCATTGCTGGGCGAATGCTGGTGTTTCTGCCCCAGGATGACCACGTGGGTGTCTCGCAAAAAATTCCGTCGGCGCAGCGTGACGAGTTGCGCGCCCGGCTAGGCCGGCTGATTGGGCCAACGGGTGGAGGCTTTATTTTGCGCACCAATGGTGAAGACGCCAGTGATGCTGAGCTGTCGGAAGATATTGGCTACCTGCGCAAGTCCTGGGCCCGCATCAAGGAAGCCTCACTGCGGCTACCGCCAAGTTCGCTGCTGCACCAGGATTTGAACCTGCTGCAACGGGTGCTGCGGGATCTGGTCGGCGAGGGCACCCAGACCATTCGCGTTGATTCGCGTGAACAATTTGACGCCCTGCAGGGCTTCGGCCTGGAGTTTATGCCGGCCGCCGCAGCCAAGCTGCAGCATTACCAGGGCGAGCGTCCGATCTTTGACCTGTATGCGATTGATGAAGAAATTGCCCGCGCGCTCGGGCGCCGGGTCGAGCTCAAATCGGGCGGCTACTTGATCGTCGACCAGACGGAGGCCTTGACCACGGTGGATGTCAACACCGGCGGCTTTGTCGGCGCACGCAATTTTGATGACACCATTTTCAAGACCAACCTGGAGGCGGCCAAGGCGATTGCCCGGCAACTGCGCCTGCGCAACCTGGGTGGCATCATCATCGTGGATTTCATCGACATGGTGCGCGAAGACCACCGTGACGCGGTGCTGGCTGAGTTCCGCAAGCAGCTCACGCGCGACCGCGTCAAAACCATGGCAGCCGGCTTTTCGCAACTGGGGCTGGTGGAGATGACCCGCAAGCGCACGCGCGAGTCGCTGGCCCACATGCTGTGTGAGCCCTGCGCCAGCTGTCAGGGCAAGGGCAGCGTCAAGACCGCGCGCAGTGTGGCCTACGATATCCTGCGAGAGATCTTGCGCGAAGCCCGGCAGTTCAACCCGCGCGAGTTCCGCGTGGTGGCTTCACCCAAGGTGATCGAGCTGTTTCTGGACGAAGAAAGCCAGCATCTGGCCGGTTTGAGCGAGTTCATTGGCAAGCCCGTTTCCTTGCAAAGCGAGACCGCCATGGGTCAGGAGCAATACGATATCGTGCTGATTTGAAAGACGCTGCTGTGGCCATGCCAGCTCCCATTCCGATTTTGATGTACCACCAGGTGGATGCGCCGCCGCCCAAAGGCACGCCCATGCGCGGGCTGGTGGTGTCGCCGGCCGCTTTTGCCCGGCAAATGGCCATGCTGCGCGCCCTGGGTTTCACTGGCCTGTCGATGCAAAATTTACGGCCTTACCTGACCGGGCAAAAGACAGGCCGTGTCTTTGGCATCACCTTTGACGATGGCTACGAAAACAACCTGCGCTGTGCCTTGCCGGTGCTCCAGCGTTTTGGTTTTTCATCGACGTGTTACGCGGTGGCAGACCGGGTGGGCCAGTGCAACGACTGGGACCTTGGGCGCGGCGTGCCTCAGGTGCCCCTGATGACAGCCGCACAAATGCAGGCCTGGGTCGATGCTGGCCAGGAGATCGGCTCGCACACGCTGACGCACCAGGACCTGTCGACGCTGGACCTGGCTGAGCAGCGACACGAGATTGCCGACGCCCGCGTGGCGCTGGAGGCCTTGGTGCGCCAGCCCGGTGGCGTGCGGAATTTTTGCTATCCCTACGGCGGGTTTGACCAGGGAGCCATCCGCTGCGCTCGCGAGGCCGGCTATGACACGGCCACCACCACGGTCCGCGGCCGGGTGCACAGCCAGGGCGGCGGGGATCTGCTGGCCCTGCCGCGGGTGCTGGTCAGCCGCACCACCACCTGCCTGCACCTCCTGCTCAAGTGCGTGACGCGCTACGAAGACAGTCGGGGCGCAAGGGTTTCCCGCCCATAGCACCTCAGTGCTATGAAATTCTGTCAAAACGGATTTATCCAACCGGTAAGCCAAATATGAACATATTGCTCACAGGCGCTGACGGTAACTTTGGTTCAGAGTTTTGCAAACAGGCCGTAGCCACAAATGCCGGCAGGGTGACAGTAGTGGGGCGTGGCGATTGGGGTGATATTGATGAAAAAATGGCATCTGCCGAGGTCGTTGTCCACGCCGCCAGCGACCTTCGCACTTCTGCCAAGTTGGAGCCCTACCGCTTACTTGACTCGAACGTGATGTCGACCGCCACCTTACTGGAATCGGCTCGCCGGCAACGCGTCAAGCGCCTTGTTTTCATGAGTAGTTGTGCAGTTTATGGCGAGGATATGCGCACTGGTGAGGAAAGCCTATGTTGTCCCATCACGATCAATGGGATATCCAAGCACTTGAATGAAAAACTGGTTTCTGAATTTTGTGAATCTAATGGCATTGAATACCAGATCTTGAGGGTGTTCAATACTTATGGAGGGCGGGACCGTTTTTCTATTTTCAGTAAACTAAAAAATGCCTTGGCAGTAGGATCACCCTTCACGCTGAATAATGAGGGGCGAATGCAACGAGATTTTATTCACGTGAAAGATGTTGCCGCTATTGTGCTCAATTTATCGATCGCTGGTATCAAATACACACATATGAATATCGGGACCGGCGTTGCCACAAAGATATCCAAACTTGTGGAAATGGTTGCTTTGAAGTTTCCGGGGCTAGTGATCCAACAGGGCCTCACCCAAGAGGCAGAGTACTCTCGTGCCGACACGACGAGGCTTCGTCAATACTGGAGTGGCAGTTTTATTCGCGTTGAAGACTATATCAATGAGAATTTCTCCGACGAGCTGTCTTTGCTATGGGAAAACCGCTCACCGGCTTCAAGTTATCCATTGGTTTGATTCGACAGGTTGTCGGTGATTGGCGATGAAAAATCAAATGTCGTCGGGAGGCTTTTTTTTCTTTGGAATACGTCGGTAAATCTCGTAGTATTTTGATTTGGCAACGTCCCAGCTGTATTTCCGAGCGAATTGAAATCCGTTGTCCGCTAATGTCAGACGTAAATTTGTGCTCAGGAAAATTTCGCTTAGGGCGGCCACCATGCCTTGAACATCGTCAGGTGTCGGCAACAAAATTGCATCACTATGGTCGACCAGCAAGCTGCCCATATTGTTATAGGGTTCCGCGGTAGTGATCACTGGCACGTGTTTTGCCATAGCTTCCAGAAGTACCATCGGAAAAACGTCTTGGGTTGTCGGGTGGGCCAAACAATCCATGGCCGCATAAGCATTTGGCATATCGCTCACAACACCCATGAAACGGCATGTTTTACCCGGCCCAAATAGGGCCACAAGATCGGTGTATTGGTCAGCCTGTGTCGGGTTTCCAATAACCATGATTTGGATGTCAAAAGGCAGTTGGGCTGCAGCCTTCAGCAGGGTGCCCAGCCCCTTTTTTTTAAAATCATGACCGACAAATCCGACAGTCATGATGGAAGGAATAAAGCCTAGGGCTTCCCGTGCGGCCGTTTTCTCAAGTAATGTGAACTGGCGCGCGGGAATGTCTACCCCAGGCGGTACCACGCTGCTTGCCGGCAATGTTGGCATGACCTCCAGCGTTTCGTCATGAACAAACTGGGACACAAAAACGCTGTGGTGCCCGGCGGTGCACAACCTTTTCTTTTCTAACCACAGGTAGGCCAGCAATCTGGGACTTAAGGCGATTCGCCATGAACGCATGCCTTTTTGCTTTAGGCTGGCGTGCACCGTTTTTACGCTAACCGTCTGTACATCACCATGCGTCACGTTCTCGTAGGAGTGAACAACGTCGAATCCTTGTCTGGTTACACGCTTGGTGTACCAGCTAAACCAAAGTTGGTTGATCCAGCGACTGCGCACCGCCAACTTTGGGACCTGAATATGCTTGAAAACGGCCGGCGATTGGTCAAAGTCTTGCGAGATAACAGTGATATTGCATTCGCCAAGCATGGCCGTCGCCAGGGAAACAGCCAAACTTTCGGCGCCCCCGCCAATTTTGGAAAAATTACGGGTCAGTATGGCGAGTTCGGTTTTCATAGCCAGTCCAGTTTCAGTGGGCAGTGGTGCAATTGATTAACTGATGGCTGATGTGCCGGATTAACCGGGGTCTGCCAGTGCGGTCTGTTCCTGGGATCCCGCCCTGAACAGCCGCGCATAGTGGCCGTCCTGTTGCAGCAGCGCGCTGTGGCTGCCGGTTTCCACAATCTGGCCCGCCTCCATGACCACAATACGGTCGGCGTGTTGCACGGTTGACAGGCGGTGTGCAATGACCAGTGTGGTCCGGTGCTGCATCAGCCGCTCCAAGGCTTCCTGCACGGCCCGCTCGGACTCAGCATCCAGCGCTGACGTGGCCTCATCGAGGATAAGAATGGGTGCATCTTTGTACAGCGCACGGGCGATGGCCAGGCGCTGGCGCTGCCCGCCCGACAGTTGCATGGCGTTATGGCCGACCTCTGTCTCGATGCCGGCCGGCAGGCCGGCCACAAAGCCGGCCAGGTTGGCTGCGGCAAGGCAATCCAGCACCCGGGCGCGGTCCATTGTTTGCCCCAAGGCCACGTTGTCGGCAATGCTGCCACTGAGCATGACCACATGCTGACTCACCAGTGCAAACTGACGGCGCAGCGCTTCAATCTCCCACAGTTGTATGTCATGGCCGTCAATCTCTACGGCACCGGACGTGAGCTCGACAAACCGGGGCAGCAGGTTGACCAGTGGTCTTGCCTGCGCCAGAGGCGCCCACCAGAGCCACAGTTTCGCCAGGTCGGATCGTCAGGTTGAGCCCGGCGATGGCGGGCAGCCCGTCGCCCGTGAAGCACACCGACACATTGTCAAAGCGAATGTGCCCCTGCGCCCGCGCTTGGGCAAAGTTACCGCCAGTCTCCACGGGAATGGTTTCAAGCAAATCAAGGCCACGCTCAATGGCCACCAGCCCGCGTGTGATCGGGCTGGCCAGTTCAGACAAATGCTTGAGCGGAGCGACGAGCATCAGCATGGCGGTGACAAAGGCCACAAAGCTGCCGACCGAGGTGGTCTGATCGGCACTCTGCAGCAGTGCCACGCTGATGACCGAGGACAGCGCCACCGCCGCCAGAATTTGGGTCAGCGGTGTCATGGCCGAGCCGGCGGCTGTGGATTTCATGGACAGACGCCGCAGCCCATCGGCCAACAGAAAGAAGCGTTCCGCTTGGGCGCGCTGCGCACCCTGCACCCGCACGTCACGGTGTGCCAACACATTTTCTTCAACCACATAGGCCAGTTCGTCGGTCGCCGCCTGGCTGCTCTTGGTCAGCCGATAGAGGCGTTTTGACAGCGTGCGCATCACTACTGCCACAGCGGGAAACAGTGCGGCCACGATCAGTGTCAGCTTCCAGTTCAGGAACATCAGGTAGGACAGCAGCGCCAGCAAGGTGACACTGTCGCGCGTGAGCGTCATCAGTGCACTGACCAGCAGGGTCGAGCCGGTCTGTACCTCGTAAACGATGGTGTTGGCCAATGCACTGGAGGATTGTTGGTTGAACAGAACCAGCTGTGCCCGTTGAAGGCGCTCGAACATTGCGGTTCTGAGCACCAGCAGACCCTGGGTAGTCAGTTTCGCCAGCGCGATTTGCGCGATGAAGCCTGCCAAACCGCGAATGCCAAACAGGAGAATCAAGGCGAGCGGCACCATCCAGACGGCCAGGCTACGCTGTTGAAATCCCCGATCCAGCAGTGGCTGCAGCAACGCCGGAATCAGCGGCTCGGTCATCGACATGGTGATGGTTGCCAGCACGGCGATCACCCAAGCGGACCTGGGTCGAGCGAAATGTCGGCCCACTCGCCTGAGGCGCGGCAACAAGGCGCTGGCCTTTGGGGCAATCGCCTGGGTCATGGCTGGGGTGTCGGCAGAGTCACCGGTGGATTATCGTGCCTGAGCGTCTGTCGGCTATGCTCTGGGCACTTCACCGACCCAGCCCCTGTGCCCGTGTCACTCAGCGTCATCATCATCACCCACAACGAGGCCAGCAATATTGTCGACTGCCTGGCGGGCGTCTCATTTGCTGACGAAATCGTGGTCTTGGATTCAGGCAGCACCGATCAGACCGCCGAGTTGGCCCGCGCAGCGGGTGCCGTCGTGCACATCAGCCCGGACTGGCCCGGCTTTGGCCCGCAGAAAAATCGGGCCTTGGCGCTGGCTCGTGGTGAGTGGGTGTTGTCCTTGGATGCGGACGAGCGGGTCACGCCCGAACTTGCAGCGCAAATTCAGCGGGTCATGGCAGGTGGTGAGGGTTTGGCGTACAAACTGCCGCGCCTGACCCAGTTCTGCGGTCACTGGATTCATCATTGTGGCTGGACACCTGACCATGTTCTGCGCCTGTTCAGGCGGGGCGCAGCCCGCTTCAGCGACGATCTGGTGCACGAGCGGGTGCTGGTGAGCCAAGACCGGGTCGAATGCCTGCAGGCGCCGCTGTTGCATTTCAGTTACCCGACGCCAGCCCATTACTGGAGAAAGCTCGAACAATACAGCCAGGCCTGGGCCCGGCAACGGCATGCCATGGGCCAGACGACATCGATGAGCCGGGCTGCGTTGGCGGGGGTGGTAGCATTCGCCCGTGCTTACATTTTTCGCCTTGGTTTTTTAGATGGCGCCATGGGCTTCGCCGTGTGCACCATGCAGGCGCAAGCTGCTTTTGGGAAATACTTCGCACTCTATTGCTTGAATCAGGACCATGAAGCCCCGCCGAATCCTTGACTATTACAAGTTGTTACGCCTTATCTTGACCGGGTTAGCGCTCCTCGTTACCGGAGCTGTTCACGCCCAATTCAGGGTTGATGTCTCCGGCGTCGGCATGCGGCAGTTGCCGATCGCTGTCGCCCCATTTCGGGGTGAGGATGCCTCGCCTCAAAAACCGGGTGGCATCGTGCAGGCCGATCTGGAGCGCAGCGGGCAGTTCGTTGGGCTCCCAGCGGGTGGTGTCGTCCTCGACGAATTGTCGCGTCCGGACTTTACCGTCTGGCGGCAAAAAGGCGCAGACTCATTGCTCACGGGCAGCGTCACCAGGCTGCTGGATGGTCGTTTCGATGTGCGTTTTCGATTATGGGATGCGGTACGGGGCCTTGATCTGGGGGGGCAAAGTTACGCCGTGACGCAGCCTGATCTGCGGCTGGTGTCACACCGAATTTCCGACTTTGTCTACGAAAAATTGACCGGCGAAAAAGGAATTTTTTCAACCCGTATTGCCTATGTCACGCGCAGCGGCCAGCGGTACCAGCTGTGGGTGGCGGATTCCGACGGTGAAAACGCGCAGTCAGCCTTGACCAGTGGCGAACCCATCATTTCGCCTGCTTGGTCACCCGATGGCACACAGTTGGCCTACGTATCTTTTGAGTCGCGCAAGCCGGTGGTATATACCCATGATGTGGGTACCGGAAAACGCCGTCTGCTTGCCAATTTTCGTGGCTCCAACAGTGCGCCAGCCTGGTCAGCCGACGGACAGACGCTGGCCATGACCTTGAGCCGTGATGGCGGTTCACAGCTGTTTGCGCTCAGCGCCGCAGGTGGAGAGCCACGGCGCCTAGGCCAGTCGAGCAGCATTGACACCGAGCCGGCATATACGCCTGATGGCAAGCACATTTTCTTTGTCAGTGATCGGGGTGGTGGGCCCCAGATCTACAAAATGGTTGCCACGGGCGGTCAGCCTGAGCGTGTGACTTTCACCGGTAGTTACAACATCTCGCCAGCGATCAGCCCGGATGGCCGCTGGCTGGCCTACATAGCCCGCATGAACGGCGCATTCCGAGTGAATCTGTTGGAGTTGGCCAGCGGTGCCATCACTGTCCTCACCGAAACATCGGCGGATGAAAGCCCCAGTTTTTCGCCCAATGGCCGGCTCATTATTTATGCAACGCAGCTTGATGGGCGCGAAGCCCTGATGACCACTACCCTGGACGGCCGATTCAAGGCTAAGCTCAACGGGCAAAGCGGCGACATTCGCGAACCTCATTGGGGTCCTTTCCAGAAACAACAGTTTTGACACGGAGTAATTTGATGAAACCTGTATTTATCGCAAGTTTGTTGGTGGCTTTTTTGACGGCGTGCGGATCTTCCGTGAAGCTCGACACCGCGCCAGTTGAGGACAAGTCTGGAACCCTTGTCGGAAAAGGCGGCGATGCCGGCGGAGCCGGATCTGCGGCTGGCGGTGCCAAGGCTGGCAGTGGTGCTGGTGCTGGTGCTGGGGCTGCCACTGCCGCTGGCGTGCCCGATGCAGTCGCGAAGAGTGCGGTGGCACAGGTGGACACAACTAAAAAGCCCGCCGGGCCTGACCTGCTGACTAGCCCGAAAGTGATCTATTTTGACTACGACAGCATTGCCATCAAGCCTGAATTTCAGGCCGTGGTTGAGACCCATGCGCGCCTGTTGCGTGCCGACAAGACACGTCGCGTCGCCCTGGAAGGCCATACCGACGAACGTGGCGGTCGCGAGTACAACCTAGCGCTTGGACAAAAGCGCGCCGAGGCCGTTCGCAATGCCATGAGCCTGCTTGGTGTTCCCGACAGCCAGGTCGAGGCGGTGAGCTTTGGCATGGAGAAGCCCGCCGCACAGGGCAAGGACGAGGCGTCGTATGCCAAAAACCGCCGTGTTGAAGTCAATTACCGGTGAGGCTGAGCGTGATGTCTGTGTCGTTAGTGCGCCCTCTGGCGCTCGGCGTCTACCTGGCGCTGGCGACCGCAACGGCCAACGCCGGCTTGTTTGAAGACGACGAAGCCAGGAAGGCCATTCTCGATTTGCGCCAGCGACTCGAGGGTGTACGCCTGTACGCCGAGGGTGTGAACCAGAAGGGCGAAACCCTACGGCAAAGTGTTGAGCTATTGCAGCAAAACATGGACGCCGTGCGCCAAGGTATCAACGCCCTGCGTATCGGGGCCGACAACGACCGTGCTGAGCTGAAGCAGGGTGGAGGCCGAGCCACTGAGGAGGTCGCTATCCTGCGGCGCAGCCTGCTTGAGTTGCAAAACCAGATCGAACAGCTGCGCTCGGAGGCGGCGCAGATGCGTGGCGTCAATGAGCAGTTGTTGCGCGAACTCTCCGATGGGCAACGTCGGCAGAAGGACAATGCCCAGGCGCTGGATGAACGTTTTCGCGCCACAGCGCAGGGGTTTGATGAACGTTTTCGTGTCACAAATCAGGGGCTGGATGAACGTTTTCGTGCCACAACGCAGGGGCTGGATGAGCGCCTGCGTGCTACGGCGCAGGGGCTGGATGAGCGCCTTCGTGCCACCGCACAGGGGCTGGATGCGCGCCTTAGTGCTACGGCGCAGGGGCTGGATGAGCGCCTTCGCGCCACTGCACTGGGGATGGATGAGCGGTTTCGAGCGGTCGAACCCGTCAAGGTGAACCTGGATGGTCGGGAATTCATGGCGGAACAGGCTGAGAAGCGGGATTTTGAAGCTGCGCTGGTGCTGTTCCGTAAACCCGATTTTGCCGCAGCAAAGACGGCATTTTTCGACTTCTTGAGCAGGTATACCCGCAGTGGTTACGCGCCATCGGCGTTGTTCTGGCTGGGCAATGCCCAATACGCGACGCGCGACTACACAGGTGCTATGGTTAATTTTCGGGCCCTCATCGCCAATGCGCCGGATCACCAGCGCACACCTGAGGCGGTCCTGTCCGTTGCCAATTGCCAGTTGGAGCTTAAGGACGTCCGTGGCGCCCGCAAAACGCTTCAAGATCTGGTCAGTGCCTACCCGAAGTCAGAGGCTGCGTCAGCCGCTAAAGAGCGCCTGGCACTCTTGAGATGATGCGCTGGGCAGCTGCCGGCGCATAACATACTTGCCATGCAAGCCTCCGAACTCGCGACACTCAACGCGCAACTCTTGTGGCTGGCGCTGTGCGTTGGCATTGGCTTTGGCGCCATCGCCCAGCGCACCCACTTTTGCACCATGGGTGCCGTGAGCGACGTGGTCAACATGGGTGATTGGTCGCGCATGCGTCAGTGGGCCTTGGCTGCAGGCTTCGCCATGGCCGGCTTTGGTGTGCTGGTTTATACCGGTCGCGTCGACCCACTGCAGGTGCTGTACGCCTCAAACCGCTGGATCTGGTTATCCGCCATCGTGGGTGGTGGCCTGTTCGGCATTGGCATGGTGTTGGCGTCGGGTTGTGGCAGCAAGACCCTCGTGCGAATCGGTGGCGGCAGCCTGAAGTCCGTGGTGGTGCTGTTGGTGCTCGGCGTGTCGGCCTTCGCGACCCTCAAAGGCATCACGGCTGTGTTGCGGGTTGCCACCGTTGACCAAGTGCTGCTGGACATTTCTGCTGGCACCAGCCTGGCGCAGTGGGCGGCTACGGCCTGGGGCCTGCCGCCTGCACAGATGTCACTGGTGCTGGGGCTGGTCTTCGGGGGTGGCCTGATGCTCTGGGCCCTGGTCGGGCGCGACTTTCGGACCCCGGTGAATGTGCTCTCAGGCTTGGGCATCGGTGCGCTGGTCGTCGCTATGTGGTGGGTGTCTGGCCACATTGGCCACCTGTCTGAGCACCCAGAGACCCTTCAAGAAACTTTTTTAGCCACCAACTCTGGTCGTGCCGAGGCATTGAGCTTTGTCGCGCCCGTGGCCTATTTGCTGGACTGGCTGCTGTTTTTCAGTGACAAAAGCAAGGTGCTGACAATGGGCATTACCTCAACGCTGGGCGTTGTGCTGGGCTCGTGGTTCATGGCAGTGGCGACCGGCAGTTTTCGCTGGGATGGCTTTGCCACTACTGAAGACTTGACCAATCACCTGGTCGGCGCGGCGCTGATGGGGGTAGGCGGCATCACAGCTATGGGTTGCACTGTCGGGCAAGGCCTCAGCGGCCTGTCCACCCTGAGTGCAACCAGTATTTTGGCCGTGATGGGCATCCTGGCCGGTGCGGTGGCCGCGCTGCGCTACCAAGCTTGGCGCGTGGATCGGTTGGCTTGAGCGAGGATCGCCGCTTTGGGGGCTTGGCCCGTTTGTATGGCCAAACCGGTGCTGAGCGTATCCGGCGTGCCCATGTCGCCGTGATCGGCATTGGCGGAGTCGGCTCATGGGCGTCTGAGGCACTGGCGCGCAGCGGCGTCGGCCAGTTGACACTGATTGACCTGGATCACGTGAGCGAATCCAACATTAACCGACAGATTCAGGCGCTGGACGCCACCATCGGGCAAGCTAAGGTCGGCGCCATGCGGGACCGTATCCATGCCTTCAGCCCTGCCTGCCAGGTCAATGGCATTGAAGAGTTCGTCGACCCGGACAACTGGCCGGCGCTGCTGCCCGCTGGGGTGGACGCTGTGATTGACGCCTGCGATCAGGTCAGGGCCAAGACCGCCATGGCGGCCTGGGCACTACGCAACCGGACCCTGTTTATTGCCGTGGGTGCGGCCGGCGGCAAACGGCTGGCCCATCAGGTTGACATTGACGACCTGGCCCGCACCACCCACGATCCGCTGCTGGCACAGCTGCGCTACCGGTTGCGCAAGCAGCACGGCGCCGCCCGCGATACCAAGAAAATTGGCCTCCCCGTGGTGTTTAGCCGCGAGCCCATCGCCCCGCCGGATGCCTCCTGTGCGCCGCAACAGGACGCTGGCCTGAACTGCCATGGTTTTGGCTCAGTTGTCAGCGTGACCGCCACCTTCGGCCAATGCGCCGCGGGCTGGGTCTTAGATCAATTATCACGAACGGATCAGTGATGGCGCTGTAAATTCACTCTATAATCTGGAGCTTCGCGTTACTGTGAAAACGGTAACACGAAGACCGGACGGGATGTTAGCTCAGTTGGTAGAGCAGCGGACTTTTAATCCGTTTGTCGTGGGTTCGACCCCCGCACATCCCACCAAATAAGCCTTGTGGCATA
>CAJAXU010000423.1 GCA_903948045.1 uncultured beta proteobacterium
CATCCAGGGCTGCATCCTGTTCATCCTGCTGGTGTTTGTCTTCATCAACCTAGCGGTTGATGTGCTCTACGCCTACATTGACCCGCGGATTGACTTGTCGTGATCGGCGACAGCAAGTGCTTAAGCAGTTGCTATAAATATATGGCATAAAACAAGCCGCTCTACCCCTGAGCCTGAGCGTCAAGAAAAACCGCAAAGCCGAGTTCCTGGAGCAGATGGAGCGGGTGGCGTCTTGGGTCGAATTGGTGTCTTTGATTACCCCGTAGTGGTAATTTCCACGGCTGCCCGAGCACACCTGCTTGCCCGACCAGTCCGCCAACCTTCGGTTTGGATAGATCCCAAGGCCGCGCCACCGGTTGGAGAAACACAAACTAGCCTGACAGTTGCCCGGCGTGACCAACGGCCTTTTGTACCAGCGCGGCCCACCGTTCTATGCCGATACCGTGTTGATGCCAACTTGATCGCAGCCTCCAAGGTCGTGTCCCACGAAGTGGTGTAAGGCCAGAGACCCCCAATGCTCAATCGAACATGAAGGGCAAATACTGGCGCGTTGGAATGAAGACCCATATCGGCGCCTATGCCAACGTGGATGACATCCGGCACTGATCGTATGCCCAGGTAAGCCCGAACAGCCCAACCCAAACCCTATGAGTTGGATGGCCGAAGCATGGCCCGGCGAATTCAGGCATCAAGCGTGCCAAATCCCACACTGTGATTGAGTTTAATGGGCGATACTAGACTAGTATGGATTTTTAAACATGAGAAGCGTTGGCGTTGCGTCAGCCTTTCGGGTAATTTTTCGAAACAATTGAATATTTCCCATCTGAATCATGGATAACAGGCAAGATTAAGACTCGAGCATGAAATCAATAAAGAAAACGGTTGGCTCGCGAATTCGTGATGCCGTGCGCAGGGATGCGTTTCGCCTTGAGGCCCTGGAGCCACGTGTCCTGCTTTCGGCGGACCCTGTCTTTGCTCCGTTGGCGGTGCTATTACCACCTGATCCAGACTACATCCGAAGCCTGACGGAAGCTTATGCAGTAGCGCAAGAGTCGGCCAGCCCTTCAATATCCGTGCCGATGATGGCGCGTCTTTTGTCGAACCCTGCGGCCAATAATTCCGCTCAAAACTTCCCAGTCGACGCAGTCCTGTTTGACATGGGTCAGATGGCCTTGCAGTCGGGTTTTATGGATGCCTCTGTCAGAGTAGCAGCCAATGAAGTATTGGGGGGCAGCGGCTCACTTGACATCGGTCTGTTCAATAGCGGCATCGTCAGCCCCGGGTACTCGCCCGGCATGCAAACTGTGGCAAGTTTTGCCCAAGACTCAACAGGCACATTGCTCATTGAGCTTGGAGGTAACTCAGCGGGAACAGGATATGACCAGATAAATGTTACCGGCTCGGCCATTTTGGATGGCACCTTGGCGGTTGACTTGTGGGGGGGGTTCGTACCTACCGACGGGCAGACCTTCACGGTCATGACTTATGGTGGCGTGACCGGCAAGTTTAGTGTCGGCTCTGGCCTTCTTAAAACCAACGATGGTGTTTTTTTTGAAGTCACCCAGGGTGCCACCAGTCTGACGTTGACAGCACACACCGTAGATCCCTCACTGGATTTTGTCCTCAAGGCGCTTGACCAAAACCCTGCTGATATTCTTGGTCTGGATGTTTCACAAACCAATCAAATTGGAGAGTGGCTTAATTACGATTATTTCCAGGATCTGACGCCGGTCACTTTCAGTGGCGCCCTCAAGCTTGGCGACAACTTAACGGCAGAAGGCGGTTTTACGCTGGGTTACAGCGCTGACAAAAGCTTGACCGCCGCAGGTGCCTCCAGCGCTATCAACACGAACGTCTGGAGCCTCAGCGCCAACAACCTTAGCGCATTCTTGGGCGTGTCGGGGCAGGGACTTAACTTTGGCGCGCTGAGTCTGGACTTGGCTTTTGTCCAGGGTGATACGGTCGGATACGGCTGGGTGATGGGTCAGGGCAATATTGGAACCGCGACTGCCACTGGTGTGGCGGGCCTGAGTTTATCTGGGAGCAATCTTGCACTCGACTTTAATTGGGGCTACGGTAGCTTAGCCGATGGAAGTGCCAACAATTCGTTATTGAACCTCAGCACGACGCCAATTACGGTCGGTGGCACAACTTTCAATGCCAACGGTTCAGCGGGTGAGTACGTGCTGGCCTCGGGTAGTCTGACAGGCTCAGTTGGCGACGTGTCACTGACGGCAAGTGTTGGCGTCTCGGTGTCTGGTTCCGAATTTGTGATGGTCGGGAATGCCGTCACGGCCAATCTGGCGGCAGGTGGTATGTCAATTGGCGTGAGCAACGGCGCCTTTGGCCTGGTGTCAGGGGCGACTGGGCTGGCCTTTGAAGCTAGCGGCGGACTGGCTTTGACGGGTGGAGGTTTTGCCAGCTTTAGTGCGGATTCGGCACGTGTGGCCATTAATCGCACTGGCGTCTTGCAAACCGGCAAATCCATCTCCTTTGGTGGCAGTTTTGGCTACACCTTCGCGGATGTATCGGCGTCCAGCACCTTGCAAGCCGTGGGCGTGAGGGGATTGCAAGCCTCGCTCGGATCGAATTTAACTGTCGGCGGGAATTTCGCGTTTGAGAAGGACTCAGGCACAAACAGAATGCTTGTGGTTGCCTCGGGTGCTACCGCTCAAGTGGCAGTGGGCAACATTAATCTTGGGGTCTCTCAGGCGAATTTGGGGTTGTCAGTCTCTAATGCCGGTCGCATTCTTGAGGCCCGAGGCGCAGTCAGTGCTAGTTTGGGATCTGCCGCAGCACTGACAGCCGCCTCGGTCACCCTGCGCTTGAACGAAACGGCCATCGACGCCAGCAATCTCACCATCGCCGCTGCTGGTCAAAGCTATACCTTTGACTCAGGCTTGACAGCTGGGATCCGTGAATTTGCGGTCATAGGCGCAGATTTGACAGTAGCTGGCTTTGTCAAAGCTTCAGGTGCGCTGACGGCGCGGTGGGCGGGTCAGCCGACATCCCTGACATTAGCTGACGGCACCACCCGTAGCGTCAACCAGCTTTGGGTTGCCGGTACCGGGTTGAATGCCGCGGTGGGAGCAAACCTGGGGCAATCTGGTTTTGTGGGGCTTCAGTCTACCGGGCTCGAATTTGTGCTGGGGCTGTTTTCTGACATTGCTGACCCATCGCACCAATGGAGTAGCCTGAGCGGGACATTAATGAGCGCCAGTATGTCGGGCATGGCAGGCATTACCTTGGCTGCAAATGCGCTGGCATTGACGTACAACTCGGCTACTTCTGGTCAGCGCGTGGCTGATTTTTCTGGCAGTAACACGACAGGAATAACCATCGGCGCTAGGACGCTCAACCTGTCCGCAGATGCGGCCTTGGGTGAGTTGCTCCAAGCCAGTGGTTTCGCAGAGCTAGATGTGGCCAATTTTGTGAGCCTGAGCGGCAATTTTGGGTTCAGCAAGAGCGGCACCGACTTGGTGGCCGTGGGCAGCAGCGTCAGCGCCTCGCTCAGCG
>CAJAXU010000424.1 GCA_903948045.1 uncultured beta proteobacterium
GAGCGTGTTTTTTAAGAAGCTGTACGTGCGGATCTGGCTGGCGGTGGTGCTGGCCGTGGCGGTGCTCACCCTGCTGGTCGGTTGGGCCTGGCGGCTGGCGGCTGAACCGCCGCTGCGCGAGGTCGTGCTGCGCAATCAGGCTGGCGAGATCATTGGCCACGGCCGTCCGCGCATGATGCGTCGCGCCCCCCAGGCCGAGGGTGGGCCGCTGGAAGCCGAGCGCGAGGACGAGCCCGAACTCGCACGGCGCATGCCCGGGCCGCGCGGCCAGTTTGGCAATGGCCCTGAATTTGTGGTGCGCATGCAGGATGGCCAGACCGTGCACATGCACATGCCGCGACCAATCTCGTCCGCCTGGTACCGCCCGCCCTTCGGCTTTTTTTGGTCGCTGGTGCTGGTGGCGGTGGCGGTGGCCCTGGCCACCTACCCGATCACGCGCAAGCTGACGCGGCGGCTGGAACGCCTGCAAAACGGGGTACAGAAGTGGGGTGAAGGCGATTTGTCCACCCGCGTCAACGAGTCCGGGCAAGACGAGGTGGCCTTTTTGGCGCGGCGTTTCAACCAGGCGGCCGAGCGGGTGCAAACCCTGGTTCAGTCGCACGAGGCGCTGCTGGCCTCGCAAAAATCGCTGTTGGCCAACGCCTCGCATGAACTGCGCTCACCTTTGACGCGCATCCGCATGGGCCTGGAAATGATGGCTGGCGACGCGTCTGCGGCATCGCGCCTTGAAATTTCTCGCAACATCACCGAACTGGACCAACTGATCGAAGAAATTCTGCTGGCCAGCCGACTGGATGCGCGCGATGCCGATTTGGGCACCATCGAGTCGGTCGACCTGATTGGGCTGGCCGCCGAAGAGTGCGCCCGTGTCGGCGCCGAGCTGGCGCTGGACCTGGACGCGGATTGGCGCGCAGCCCAGGCGGCGCACGCCGGGGATGCGTCGCTGCCGGTGCAAGGTGTTGCCAAATTGTTGCGACGCGCGGTGCGCAATCTGCTGGAGAATGCGCGCCGGCATGCGGCTGGGACCATCACACTCGGGCTCAGCCAGTCTGCCGGGCGTGCAGTGATTCGGGTCTGCGACCACGGACCGGGCGTACCGCCCGCCTTGCGCGAGCGTATTTTTGAGCCCTTTTACCGACTACCCGGCGCGACCGAACGCGATGGTGGCGTTGGCCTGGGGCTGGCCCTGGTCAAGTCCATCACCCTGCGCCACGGCGGCAGCGTTCATTGCGAAGACCGGGCCGGTGGTGGCGCCTGTTTTGTCATGCAACTGCCATTAGCACCATCAGCACCATCAGCACCATTGGCGCCAGGTGCGTAATTGGGTCGCCGGAAAGGTTTGCTTTTTTGCAAAAAAGTGTTGCTGTATCCCCCAAATGGGGGATGGCGCCCTGGCGTCGGACCCGATAAAGTTGCTGCACTGCTGTCACAGTGATAACAGTTGCCGGGGCACAAACCGCATTAGATGGGTGCCTGCTCCGGACGCTGAGAGTTCCAACGACGTCCCTTGGGGGACTTTTACAAAGCCAACCCTCACCGGTTGGCTTTTTTTTGCTTAAGCCCAGCTTAATCTTCGCTCGTTAAGGTCTGTGTTACTTCTCCAGGCGTCTGCCGTGGGATGGAGTGGCAAATTAACCAAGGACGTTCACATGACCAATATCAAATTCGGCCGACTGGCCAAGCTCCGTTGGGCCGCCGTGGGTGTGGCCAGCACCGTGCTGATCACCGCCTGTGGCGGCGGCAATTCGTCGGATGACCTGACCACGCCTACGCCCACGCCCACGCCACAAGCAGCGGCGGCGGTGTATGCCGGGCCCATTGCCGGCTTTGGCTCGGTGATCGTTAACGGCATGCGTTTCTCATCGGTCGGTGCAGAGCTGGTCGACGACGACAGCCAAGCCATCGAGTTGAAGAACCTGGCGATT
Organism: uncultured beta proteobacterium; assembly: GCA_903948045.1. Taxonomy (GTDB): domain Bacteria; phylum Pseudomonadota; class Gammaproteobacteria; order Burkholderiales; family Burkholderiaceae_C; genus Rhodoferax. The sequence goes on from CAJAXU010000424.1 coordinate 1,926, forward strand.
GGCATGACGGTGCGCGTCAGCGGTGACGCGGACGACAGCACCCAGCTGGGTACTGCCCGCAAGCTCGAGGTGGTCCGGGGCACCCGGGGCGCCGTGACGGTGGTGGACCTGAGCGCCAGCACCCTGACGGTGTTGGGGCAGGTGGTGCGCACCGATGTTGCCACTGCTTTTCAGGGCCTGGCCAATCTGGCGGCTTTGACGGTGGGGCAGGTGGTCGAGGTCTACGGCGCGACCCAGGCCGACGGCAGCCTGCTGGCCACCCTGGTGGAAACCAAGGTGGCACTGGGCGGCGTTCGCCTGGTGGGGGTGCTGCAGCGCTTGAATGCGCCGGCCGCCACGTTCCAGGTCGGTAACTTGACCGTGAAATATGACACCGCTCTGGTCACCGGTGTGCTGCGCGATGGGCAGCAGGTGCGGGTCAGAGCCGCCAGTGAGCCGGTGAACGGTGTGCTGACGGCCACTGCGGTGCGCAGCGCTGCCGTGGGTGTCATAGATGGCAGCACGGTCAGCGCAGGCACACGGATGAAGGTCAAGGGCATTGCCTTGGCGGCGCCGGTCAATGGTCAGTTGCAGATTTCCGGGACCACCGTGGACCTATCGCAGGCGCAGATCAAGTCCAGCGGTGGCGCCACCAGCATAGTTGCTGGGCAGGTCGTGGAAGTCAAAGGGCTCTGGAATGGCACCCTGTTGCAGGCCACCGACATTGAGCTTGAAGGCTATCGGGAAAGCCAGGTGGGCGGGCGTCATGAACTTTACGGTGCCATCAGCAGCCTGAGCGGCAGCCTGGCGGTGGTCAATGGTGTCACGGTGGACTTGGCCCGTGGACGGTTTGAGCACGGTAGCCTGGCTCAGGTCGCGGTTGGCAGTTATGTGGAAATCAAGGGCAATCTGCTTGGCAACGTCTTGCAGGCCAACAAGGTCGAGTTGAAATCAGCGGCCACGGGCAACGGTGTCAGCTACGAGCAGTTCGGGCCCGTGTCAGGCTTTGTCTCCGTGGCTGACTTCCGGCTCAATGGCTTGCAGGTGGATGCCTCGCGCGCACGCTTTGAGCATATTGGCGCTGCCGGTCTGGCCAACGGCGTGTATGTTGAAGTGAAGGGCGTGCAAGACAACCGCGGGGTCTTCATGGCCAGCAAACTTGAGCTCAAATCGCAGACGGATGACTGAGTCAGTTGGCGGTGGTCATTGGCGTCAGGCGCCCAATCGCGCCAGCACCGCCGCCGGGCTCAGGTCATTCAGGCAGCGGGTGTGGCCCAGCGGGCAGCTGCGCTCGAAGCAGGGCGCGCAGTCCAGCAGCGGCTGGTAGGCCGGGTCGTCCTTGAGCCAGAGCACGCTGGCCAGGGGGTTCAGCGGCGGGGTGTGATGCGGGCTGCTGGAGCCGAACAGCGCCGCCTGACGCACACCCAGCGCCGCCGCTACGTGCATCAGGCCAGAATCATTGCTCACTATTAATTTTGTAGCAGCAATGATAGACAGGGCAAGGCCTAGAGCCGTTTTTCCTGCAAAATTTTGGCACTTGCCAGGGGCGCTGGCATTGACCTCGGCGGCAATGGCGTCGCACAGTTCGGCCTCTTTGGCCGAGCCCAGCAGCAGCACCGGGCCATCCAATAGCCGCGCCAGCTCTGCAAAGTGGCTGGCCGGCCAGCGTTTGGCCGGGCCGTACTCAGAGCCGGGTGCCAACACGTTAAAGGAACCGGCTTGCAGGCCCAGGGTGGCCAGGTCGGCCGCCAGAGTGGCGTCGTCTACCTGCAGCCGGGGCTGGTCGGCGGCGATACCGGCCTCGCCGCTGAGGGCCGAGTAAAACGCCACCATCGGCGGACGATTTGCCTTGGCCGGGTTTTTCAGGCGGTGGGTCAGCAGGCCGATGCGCGCCTCGCCCAGGTAACCCACGCGTTTGGGGATGCTGGCCAGAAACGGCAGCAGCGCACTTTTAAGCGAGTTGGGGCAGATGTAGGCCGTCTCAAAGCGGCCACTCAGCTCGCGCGCCAGGCTGCGGCGAGCCTTGAACTGCAGGCCACCGTGGGCAAACGGAAACTCGATCACCCGGGCCACCTGCGGCATCAGCCGGTACACCGGCGCCACCCAGGGCAGGGCGCCGACGGTGAGCCGTTCGCCGCGCGCGTGCAGCCGGCGCA
>CAJAXU010000425.1 GCA_903948045.1 uncultured beta proteobacterium
GCCTGGTCGGGCGTGACAGACCTCAAGGTCACCGGGTCACGCTGGCGGAAAGGTCCGCCTGAGGCGGTCAGGACGATCTTGTCAATCCGCTCGGACCAGACCGATGGGTCGTCGGGCAAGGATTGGAACACCGCCGAGTGCTCACTGTCAATCGGCAATAGTTTGGCGCCACCTTGCTGGACAGCCTGCAAAAAATAATTGCCACCGACCACCAGTGCTTCCTTATTGGCCAAAAGCAGCCGCTTTCCGGCCCGCGCAGCAGCAAGACAGGAGTCCAGACCGGCCGCACCCACAATGGCCGCCATGACAATATCCACTAACTCATGCGAAGCCACCATGGCGATCGCCGCCGACCCCCAAACCACCTTGGTTGGCAAGCCCAGCGCCTTGCACTGACGCGCCAACTCAATCCCATGCTGCTCGCTGGCCATGACAGCAAAAACCGGCCGAAATTGAACACATTGTTGAAGTATTACGGCAATCCGGGTCGACGCACTCAACGCAAAGACCTCGAAACGCTCCGGGTGACGTGCTAACACATCAAGTGTATTGACCCCGATCGACCCGGTTGAACCCAAAATCGCAACCTGCTTTTTGGTGTGGTGTGTGTTGGTCGTCATCGAAGGTCTCAGTCGGCAAGAAGCATCATGGCCAGCGGTATGGCTGGCAAAAGGGCGTCCAGGCGATCCAGCACACCACCGTGACCTGGCAGCAAGCCACTGCTGTCTTTGACGCCAGCGCTACGCTTCACCAGTGACTCCAGCAGATCGCCAACCACACTCATGGACGTCAAAAAAACCACGCCAACAATCAGGATTGGTGCACCTCTGAGCGACAGTTGTGTGTACAAACTCGGGACATCGAAGGACCAACGGCTGTCAACCCATTGCCAGAGCAGCGCAACGACTAGAACACCAGCCAGACCACCCCAGACGCCCTCCCAACTCTTGCCAGGACTGATGGTCGGCGCAAGCTTGGCCGTCGCAAAACGCCCACCCCACTTACGTCCGGAGAAGTAAGCCGCTATATCAGCAACCCAGACGAGCGCAAGCACCGACAACAAAAAATTGGGACCAACCATTCGCGCCTGAGCGGCCGCGAGCCATGCCACCCATAGCACGACGATGCCGGTGAGCAAACGCAGGCGAGGATCAAGCCCGGACCAAGCCCCCACCCCGCGGTGCAGCAACCACCCTCCGCCCAGAACCCAAACAACGCCAGCCAGCCGCCAAAGCCAGGGCAGTGGCTGGGTGAGCCAGCCCAGGGCCCAACTGCTCAGGCAGAGGACAAAAAAGACCAGTGCTGCGCCCAATGCCGTGGCTTGGCGGTAACCATTGAGTCGCGACCACTCCCATGCACCTGCGGCAATCAATAGCAACATCAAGCCGCAAAATGGTCTGGGGTCGTGCCAAAAAAGAGCGGGTAGAAAACACGCCAAAAGCGCCAAAGCGGTGACCACCCGCTGCTTCAGCATAAGAAGAATTCCGTGGACTGGTTCGAAGGACAGGTCCGATCAGGCGCACTGATCATCGCGGTGTCTCCGATTGGCCAGGGGTAACAGCGCATGGTCAGACCAAGGCGGTCAGACCGCCATGATGTCCTGCTCTTTGGCCGCCACCAACTGATCAATGACGCTGATGTGCCGATCTGTGACTTTTTGAATTTCAGCCTCTGACCGTTTTTGGTCATCCTCAGAAGCCAACTTGTCCTTAACAGCCTTTTTGACGGCATCGTTGCCATCTCGCCGAAGGTTCCGGACCGCCACTTTGGCACCTTCACCCTCACCGCGCACCACCTTGGTCAATTCCCTGCGTCGCTCCTCGGACATCGCTGGCATCGGGACGCGAATCAGATCTCCCATAGAAGAAGGATTAAGCCCGAGGTCACTGTCGCGGATGGCTTTTTCAATTTTGGCGCCCAAACCCTTTTCCCAAGGCTGGACACTGATGGTGCGCGCGTCCAACAAGGACACGTTGGCAACTTGGCTGACCGGCACCATTGCGCCATAGTAGTCCACCTGCACCGTGTCAAGCAAAGCTGGATTGGCCCGCCCGGTTCTGATCTTCATCAAGTTGTTTTTGAAAGCTGCGATGGTTTGGTCCATCTTTGCTTCAATGTTTCGCTTTATGTCTGCAATTGGCATCGTCATCTCCTTGCGCTATGTCGCATGCTTGGCATGCCTTACGCTTTCATTTTGACACGTTCAGGCATGCACCAACGTGCCCTCGTCCAGCCCCATAACCACCCGCTTGAGGGCACCATGCTTGAATATAGAGAAGACCTTAATGGGCAACTTCTGGTCGCGGCACAAAGCAAAGGCCGTGGCATCCATGATGCCCAGATTTCGAGCCATCGCTTCATCAAAGGAGAGGCTTTGGTAGCGCGTTGCCAAGGGATCTTTTTTGGGATCGGCTGTGTAGACACCGTCGACTTTTGTCGCCTTTAGCACCACTTCGGCACCAATCTCTGCGCCGCGCAGGGCTGCAGCCGTGTCGGTGGTGAAAAAGGGATTGCCTGTGCCAGCAGCAAAGATGACGACCTTACCCTCTTCCAAGTATTGAAGCGCCTTTGGCCGGACATAGGGCTCGACCACCTGCTCAATGGCGATGGCCGACATCACTCGAGCGGTCAGGCCAGCCTTGTTCATCGTATCCCCCAAAGCAAGTGCATTCATGACGGTTGCGAGCATGCCCATGTAGTCGGCGGTTGCCCGATCCATACCCACAGAGCCACCTGCGACGCCACGAAAAATATTGCCGCCTCCAATCACCACAGCCACCTCGACGCCGAGCCGCGTGATTTCAGCAATTTCGTCCACCATTCTGACAATGGTGTCACGGTTGATGCCAAACTGGTCATCTCCCATCAAGGCTTCGCCCGAAAGTTTGAGCAATATCCGCTTATGCGCTGGTTTGGCAGTTGTCATGTCCATCTCTTGGTGAAGTGCGTCGACGCTCAGACTTGTTTGGGGCCCACCACGTTGAGCCGATACCCCAACGTGGCGGCCAACCGAGACATCAGGCGGATTGCTTGGCTGCGGCCACCTGCGCCGCTACTTCTGCTGCAAAGTCGTCGACTTTCTTCTCGATGCCTTCACCAACCACATACAAAGTAAATGACTTGACAGTGGTGCCGGTTGCCTTGAGCATTTGCTCAACCGTCTGTTTGTCATTTTTCACAAACGACTGATTGAACAAGGACACTTCCTTCAGATACTTCTGCACACCGCCCTCGATGCGTTTGGCAACAATCTCAGCCGACTGAACGGGCTTGCCGGCCGCCGTTGCCAGCGCCGCATCTTCAGCAGCTTTGGCAGCAGCCACCGAGCGCTCACGAGCGACCAAATCTGCCGGAACATCTTGGCTGGACAGAGCAACCGGCTTCATCGCGGCCACATGCATGGCCACGTCTTTGGCGGCTGTGTCGCTGCCTTCAAATTCCACCACCACGCCGATCCGTGTGCCGTGCAAGTAGGACGCCAACTGACTACCGGAACCGAAGCGCTTGAAGCGACGGAAACTCATGTTCTCGCCAATTTTCCCGATGAGCCCCTTGCGGACGTCCTCCAATGTCGGACCAAACCCATCTTGCGCGTAAGACAGCTGGCTCAACGCAGCAACGTCGGCCGGATCGTGTCTGGCCACCAAGGCCGCAGCCGCATTGGCCAATGCCAGAAAGCTGTCGTTCTTGGTCACAAAATCAGTCTCACAATTCACCTCCAGCAGTGCACCGATGCCCTGCTCAGTGCAGCAGACGACAACACCCTCGGCGGTGATCCGACCAGCAGCCTTGCCAGCCTTGCTGCCCAACTTGACCCGAAGCAACTCCTCGGCTTTCGCCATATCGCCCTCAGCCTCGGTCAAGGCACGCTTGCACTCCATCATTGGCGCGTCCGTCTTGCCACGCAGCTCAGCAACCATACTTGCAGTAATTGCAGCCATTTTTCTCTCCATCATCAATTGAGATATCACACAAAATCAAAAAAAAGGGGCAATGAAGCCCCCTTGAAGCGGGGTCGCCAAGAAGCTCAGGCAGACGCCTCGTTCACTTCCACGAACTCATCCGCGCTCTCCGCCACAACCGCCTTGACAAGGTCATCCACAACGTTAGAGCGGCCTTCAATGATGGCGTCTGCAATGCCACGCGCATAGAGCGTGACGGCCTTGGATGAGTCGTCGTTGCCGGGGATCACGTAATCAATGCCTTCTGGCGAATGATTGGAATCAACCACGGCGATCAACGGGATACCCAATTTTTTCGCCTCAGCTATGGCGATTTTGTGGTAACCGACATCAATCACGAAAATGGCATCGGGCAACACGGCCATATCCTGGATACCGCCAATGTCTTTCTCCAACTTGTCCAACTCCCGGGCAAACATGAGTTGTTCTTTCTTGCTCATGCTGTCCAACCCAGCCTCTTGCTGAATCTTCATGTCTTTGAGCCGTTTGATCGACGTCTTGACGGTCTTGAAGTTCGTCAACATGCCACCAAGCCAACGCTGATCCACGAAGGGAACGCCAGCCCGCTGAGCTTCCATCGCCACGGTCTCGCGCGCCTGGCGTTTGGTGCCGACCATCAACACGGTACCGCGCTTGGCGGAAATTTGCCGCACAAATTTTGCAGCCTCCTGAAACATCGGCAAGGATTTTTCAAGGTTGATGATGTGAATTTTGTTGCGATGTCCAAAAATGAACGGGGCCATTTTGGGATTCCAGAATCGGGTCTGGTGTCCAAAGTGGACGCCTGCTTCAAGCATTTCGCGCATTGTGACTGACATAAATAACTCCAAAGGTTCGGTCTAAAATCCAGCTTGTTATCCCATGAGAAATCTAGAAGACAGCGCCTCTATCACTCATGCAACACCTTGTGTAAGCTGGTTTGATGATTTGTTTGCCAGGGTCCATGTCGGGGCCCAAGCACAACTAATCGAGTATAGCAGCCCGACGGCAGACGTCGGCGCAACCCCCTTGCGCCCCAACACAGGTTTCGCGACAGTAGCTAAATTTCCCCATGCAGCGCATTGACAACACCCACGCCTTTGCACTTTATGACGTAGCCGGCACGCGGCGGTTAGAAAACGCAACCCTCTCTGAAAAGCCAGAGGGCCAACTGCTGCAGCAGGCCGGATTGGCAGTCGCCAAGCTGGCCTCTGCCCTCGCACCGCACGCATCAAAAATTTGGATCGCGTGTGGGCCAGGCAACAACGGCAGCGATGGCCTGGAGGCAGCAAAACTGCTCCAAACATGGGGAAAAACCACGATCGTCACAGCGCACGATCGCACCTTTGAGACAAGTAGCGACCAACGAGCGCGGGATGCTGGGGTGGCTTGGGCGCAGACGCCACCCTCAGACCATGACCTGTGCATCGACGCCATGTTGGGCATCGGCCAAGATTGCCGTCCACTCGCGGGCCGCCTGGCGGTTTGGGCTAATGCAATGACCCTAGGGACACCCCTGGTGTTGGCGATCGACAACCCCACGGGACTTGATCCAAACACAGGTCATCTGCCTGGCATGGGCGTGGCGGCCGACCACACGCTTTGCTTGCTGACACTCAAGCCCGGTCTCTTCACGGGACATGGCCGCGACATGGCTGGTCAGGTTTGGCTAGACGACCTCGGTATAAATTCGCAGACCTGTCCTAACTGGCCTGGTCTGTCGCCGGCGGCCGTATTATCCAGACGGCCTGAACCGCTAGCAAGGCGACATGCCACGCACAAGGGCAGTTTCGGCGATGTCGGCATCATCGGTGGCTCCACTGGCATGACTGGCGCAGCACTGCTGGCAGCCTCGGCAGCCTTACATGCTGGTGCCGGCCGGGTCTTTGTGGGCCTACTCGGTGACGCCACTCTGCAGCTCGACGTCGCGCAGCCCGAGCTGATGTTCAGGGCTCCGGAGACATTTGATCTTGCCAAAATGACGATAGTTTGCGGTTGCGGAGGCGGTCCTGCGATCGCCAATTGGCTGCCAAAACTGCTGGCACTTAGCCAACGGCTGGTGATCGATGCCGACGGTATGAACGCCCTGTCGACGGACCGAACTTGCCGACTAGCGGTACGCCAGCGCTTCAGCCACAACCAGTTGACCGTGTTAACACCCCACCCGCTCGAAGCAGCCCGGTTTCTAGGCGCCAGTGTTGAGCACGTACAAGCCGATCGGCTTGCGGCAGCCAGAGCGATCAGCGACGAATGTCGCTGCACCGTCGTATTGAAAGGGTCAGGCACGATCACCACTTCACCTCTGGCACAAACGCAGATCAATCCCACCGGCAACTCGCGACTCGCCTCTGCGGGCACGGGGGACGTGTTGGCCGGCATGATCGGGGCTGGCCTCGCGGCTGGTCTGGGCGCTCAGGAGGCCGCAAGCCGCGCGGTGTATCGGCACGGCCAGGTGGCCGACGCTTGGCCAGAACGCGAGTCACTGACCGCGGGGCGGCTCAGTCAGTTTGGCCTCATCCAAGATTAACGCTTGGGCTTTCGGGCGTTCTTGGCTCCCACGGCGCCTTTGCTGGAAGTAGTCTTCTTGGCTCTTCCCACCGGCTTGCCGCCGTGCGGTAGTGGCTCAGCAATTCGACTTGCTCGGCGCCTCGCGGGCTTATCACTGTCTTTGCTGTCCGTGCTCCCCAACAAACCGACCTCGCGCGACACCGGCTTGTCCTTCATGGACTTGGCATTCAGACCATCACCCTCATGAACCAGGCGGAAATCAATTCGACGCCCATCCAGATCAACCCTGCTCACCTGTACGCGAACTCTTGAGCCAATGGCGTAGCGCATGCCGGTGCGCTCTCCGCGAAGTTCCTGACGAGCCTCATCAAAACGGTAGTATTCACCACCTAGTTCAGTGATGTGGACCAAACCTTCCACATACATCGCATCCAGGGTCACGAAAACACCAAAACTGGTGACAGCACTGACCACCCCGCCATACTCTTCCCCAAGGTGTTCGCGCATGTATTTGCACTTGAGCCAGGCCTCAACATCGCGGCTCGCCTCATCAGCCCGGCGTTCGTTGGCGCTGCAGTGCATACCGGCAGCCTGCCATGCCTGGTTTTCAGGGCTGACTTTTTTGGGCTTGTGGCCTGGGTCAGCCGCTCTCAGTGCAAGTCCTTTTTCCAATCGCCGAGCCAATTTGGCATGCGCTTCGCCGGGTATCGGCAACACCGGCAATTGGTACCGACTTTTTGCCAAAATCGCCTTGATCACCCGATGCACCAGCAGGTCGGGATAGCGCCGGATCGGGCTGGTGAAATGGCTGTAGGCGTCAAATGCCAGGCCGAAATGGCCGCTGTTAATCGGCGTATAAATGGCCTGCTGCATGGATCGCAGCAGCATGGAGTGAATTTGCTGAGAATCCGGTCGATCTTTGGTCGCCGCGGCAATCGCCTGAAATTCCCCTGGTGAAGGCTCATCGCTAATCGTCAAACCGATACCGATTGCTTTCAAGTAGTTGCGAAGCAACTCCTGCTTATCGGGCGTTGGGCCTTCGTGAACCCGGTAAAGCCCAGGTTGCCGGCTCTGCGAAATAAAGTCTGCGCTACAGACGTTGGCCGCCAGCATGGCTTCTTCAATTAGCTTGTGCGCATCGTTGCGGGTCCGCGGCACGATTTTCTCAATTCGGCCACCCTCATCGCAAACAATCTGGGTCTCTACAGTTTCAAAGTCCACCGCGCCGCGCTTGATGCGCGCTTTGGACAAAGCCTGGTAGACATCGTACAAATTCAACAGGTCCGGCACCCGCTCTTTGCGCCGTGTAGCCTCTGGACCATGGGTGTTGGCCAGCAGCGCAGCGACCTCCGTGTAGGTGAATCGGGCATGACTCCACATGACTGCGGGGTAGAACTGGTAGGCGCAAACTTCGCCGTCCTGGGTCACCAGCATGTCGCACACCATACATAGCCGCTCGACCTCGGGGTTCAATGAACACAGCCCATTGGACAACTTCTCGGGCAGCATTGGAATAACACGGCGCGGAAAATAGACGCTGGTAGCACGGTCATAGGCATCGATGTCGATCGCAGAGCCGTTCTCGACATAGTGGCTAACATCAGCAATCGCCACCAGTAATCGCCATCCCTGCGTCGCGGACTTGCCCTTGCCAATGGATGCCGGCTCGCAGTAGACGGCATCGTCGAAATCTCGCGCATCTTCACCATCAATGGTGACCAGCGGCACGTCGGTTAAGTCAACCCGCTGCTGTTTATCCTGTGGCCGCACCTTATCGGGCAAGCCGCGCGCCAGGGCAATGCAGGCCTCTGAAAACTCGTGCGGCACGTTGTACTTCCGAACGGCAATTTCAATTTCCATCCCGGGGTCATCGACCTCTCCCAAAATCTCCTTGACGCGGCCCACAGGCTGACCATAGAGCGAAGGGGGTTCGGTCAACTCAACAACAACAATCTGCCCAGGCTTGGCTGCCCCGATGGCGGCCTTCGGGATCATGACATCCTGGCCATAGCGCTTGTCCTCAGGCGCGACGATCCAGATGCCGCTCTCTTGCAGTAGCCGTCCAATGATCGATTGACTCGGCCTCTCAACGATCTCCAACACACGGCCTTCAGGTCTACCTTTTCGATCACTGCGCACGATTCGGGCTTTGACCCGGTCCTTGTGCAACACCGCACGCATTTCGTTCGGCGGCAAATAGATGTCGGGCTCGCCGTCGTCACGGGCAATGAAACCGTGGCCATCACGATGACCTTGAACGGTCCCTTCAATTTCATCCAGCAAGCCGCTGGTCTGGCTAATAATTTTGATACAATAACTCTCTTTCCTGAAATGCCCAGGTGGCGGAATTGGTAGACGCACTAGTTTCAGGTACTAGCGAGTAACTTCGTGGGGGTTCGAGTCCCTTCCTGGGCACCAATGTAAATGAAAATTGGA
>CAJAXU010000426.1 GCA_903948045.1 uncultured beta proteobacterium
ATGACAATACCGATCGGGCTGGCCTCAGGCAACATCCGCAGCCGCATGGCAATTAAACCCCTTCCAAACCGGCAGTTCCCTGGCATGTGCGCTTCGATGCAGCACAGCGAGCAGATTGAGCTGGCATTTACGCCAGAGATGCAGGTAACGCGCATCCCGCCCGATGTGAGCTTTAACCGCGGGCCACTGAGCTACCAATCCAGCTACCGGTTCAAGGACCAGGTCTTGCAGGTTAAACGCATCTACACCGTGCGCCGCACGGCGTCAGTCTGCAATGAGAAAGACGACCGGGATTGGTTGGCCCTGAGCGAGTGGCTGCAGCGGGATTTGCGGGCGCAGGTGTTTTTTGAGACGCGGTGAGGTGGCTGTTGATGCCGACGTCAAGCTGACCATGGGTCAAATTGTGAACAATCCGTAGTTAATGAGAAAAATAGTGTTGGTGAGAAAGTGGCCAAATAGCGGTTGTCTCAGAAAAATGAAAAAGTACGGCAAGCAGTAAGCGGCGAAAATCCGCCTTGATTTGTACGGCAATCTGCCGTATGATTGCGTCAGGAGGACAAAACAATGCCCGTTGCCATCTCTACCGCCCGTCTCGAAGCCCGGATCAGCACCGATTTGCATTCGATGCTCAAGCGTGCCGCTGAACTTCAGGGGCGCACCATGACTGATTTCGTGGTCGCCGCCGTGCAGGATGCCGCGCATCGCGCCATCGAGCAGGCCGAAGTCATCCGTCTGTCTCTGGCCGATCAGGAATGTTTCGCGCAAGCTCTGCTGTCGCCACCGAAACCGGCCCCAGCTTTGGAACGCGCCTTTACCCGTCGCAGCAAGCTCTTGCGCACTGAATGAGCCGCGCACCGTTCCAGCTTTCGCCGCTCGACGCAGCACATGATCGCTCCGTCTTTCGCAGTGATTCGGAGCCGCTGAATCGCTACCTGCAAGAGCAAGTCACCCAGGACATTCGCCGCCGCGTGGCCGCTTGCTTCGTGGCCTTGGCGGATGGGCGGCGCATCGCGGGTTTCTACACCTTGGCATCGGCAAGCCTGTTGCTAGCCGATCTTCCGGCCAGCACTGGTAAGAAGCTGCCGCGCTATCCGACCGTGCCCGCAGTTCGCATGGGTCGCTTGGCCGTCGATCAGGCGTTCAAAGGGAAAGGTCTAGGCGGTGCGCTGCTGGCCGATGCGCTCGACCGTGCTGCCCGTTCGGAGATTGCCGCCTTCGCCCTGATGGTGGATGCCAAGGACGAGGCGGCAGCGGCTTTCTACCAGCATCACGGCTTCCTTGCCTTGCCAGACTCGCGGCTGACCATGTTCTTGCCGCTGGCAACCGTCCAGTCGCGTTAATTGCTGAACTTTTTCTCACTAACTGTTAATTGAATATCTGCAATTGAGCATGTATTTCTCAAGAAGAGATGACTCATCACACAAATCTGCATCGGTGCCACCACTCTACAATTCTGCAACCACGATCTTCCAAGTCATTTCTCGCTTGGCAGTTGCCGGGCCGCTGTGAGCAGCACCAAAAGCCAAAGGTCCACTCAGCCATGCCAAAGATTTCAACCGATCGGCTCCTCAGCGACCTTCATGAACTGCGACGCATCGGCGAGTACAAAACTGGCGTTCACCGACCGTCTCTGTCCCCTGAGGACATTGCATCTCGCCACTGGCTGATCGATAAGCTCACCCAAGCCGGCCTGAAGCCCCAGATTGACGGGATCGCTAACGTCTACGGCTGGGACCCATCCCCTGGGCGCAAGATCTTGATGGGTAGCCACATCGAAACTCAGCCACATGGCGGGTGGCTGGATGGCGCGATGGGCATCCTGTATGGGCTGGAGGCAGCGCGCACGCTTGGCCGCGGCATCGACGTCGCCGCATGGTTCGATGAAGAAGGCTGGTTTGGCTCCTTTCTGGGTAGCCGCTCTTTCTGCGGTCAGGTGACGGACGCCGAGATCGATTCGGCTACACGCCGAGGCGACGGCATCCCACTGCGCACCGCTCTCGATGAGGCTGGCTGGGGCAGTGCTAAACGCGTGCAATGTGATCCGGCCCGCTATCTCGGCTATCTCGAAGCGCATATTGAGCAAGGCGCCGAACTGGTGCTCAGCGGCGACCGGATCGGCATCGTGACGGCAATCGTCGGAAGCCATCGGTTTCGCATCCTGTTCGAGGGCGTGCAGAACCATGCAGGCACCACAAGGATGGCGCGGCGCAAAGATGCGGGCGTGGCCCTGGTCAGACTCGCCACAGCGATCAACGACCGCTTCGCGGTTCTGGGCAACGAGCGGACAGTGTGGACTACAGGGCAGATTTCCATCGAACCTGGCTCGCCCAGCATCGTGCCGGGAAAAGGGGAGATGGTGTTCCAATTCCGTGATACCGATCCGGAACTGCTTGCCAAGCTGGGTATTGAGCTGAATGCTCTGGTCGCCGAGGCCGCTGAAGGTCCGTGCAGGGTCACATTGGTCACCACTGGCATCACCACGCCGGCCGCGATGGACCCGAGATTTCAGGATGCCTTGGAAGCATCTGCAGTGAGACACGCACCGGGAAAAGTTCAGCGCATGCCAAGCGGCGCGGGGCACGATGCACAAATCCTGGCCGCAATCATGCCGTCGGGGATGCAGTTCGTGCCGAGCATTGACGGAGTCAGCCACCACTACAGCGAAGACACGAAAGATGAGGACCTGGTGCTGGGCTGCCAAGTGTTCGTCGATGCGGCGGCGGCGCTGCTGGGGGACTAGCCCCAAGTGTCGTAGGCGCGGGGCCATGCCGTATCGTCCAAAATATCAATCAGAGTCAATTCCCAGGAAAATCCCCGCGTTTTGCCAGACCAGTCAGCCGGATCGAGTACGAAGGCCTTGGTGTGTTTGCGCCGACACAGATTTGATTACTGGGGGGGTGCGGCGTCGGCGCCACCAGGCTGGGAGCCGAAGTACAACGGCCACACCTCTCCGACTGCTTCCGAACCACTAGCAACTCAAGGCCGTGTGTGTTCAATATTGGCTGCCTTGCACTGCGGCCCTACAAATTTCAGGCCAGTACACCGTAAGCGGTCCGTTAACTACGTCATTGCGTAGCACAGCGATTTGAAGTTGAGATTTCCGTTGAGACCGGCGACAACTCAGTCAGCCGTTAGCGCAATGGTCCATGGCAGCAATGCTTCGTAGTCATCCGCAGTCTGGGCGTTTGGCAGTTGTGCCAGCATCGCGCGCAGGTACTTGTAGCCATCCACACCATTGACCGCACAGGTCTGAAGTAGCGAGTACAGATTGGCACTGGCGTTGGCACCGGCCACCGTATCGGCGAACAACCAGTTGCGCCTTCCGATAACAAACGGCCTGATGGAATTCTCACAGGCATTGTTGTCTATAGGGTACTCACCACTGGTGACGTACCGCGATAACTTGGACCACTGGGCACTCATGTAATGCAGCGCTTTACCAAGCAAACTTCCAGGCAGCACTGCATGAATGTTGGCCAGCAACAAAGCCTCGATCTTTTGGAGCACCGCCACACTGTGAAGCTGGCGTTGCTCCAGGAGTTCCGTGGGATTGAGTGCCTTCTCGCGAGCTCTGGCCTCCACCGCGTACAGTTGCCCAATCAAGGCAAGGAACTGCGCAGCCAGTTGATC
>CAJAXU010000427.1 GCA_903948045.1 uncultured beta proteobacterium
CACCACAAACAGGTCGGCCGCCATGGCGCTCAGGTTGGCGATGGTGTCCAGCAGCGACTCGCCCTTGGAGGCCGAGGAGCGGGCGATGTCCAGGTTGATGACGTCAGCGCTCAGGCGCGTGGCGGCAATCTCAAAGGTGGTGCGGGTGCGGGTCGAGTTCTCAAAGAACAGGTTGAACACGCTTTTGCCGCGCAGCAGTGGCACTTTTTTGACCTCGCGGTCATTGACGCTGACAAAGTTGGCGGCGGTGTCGAGCACGTGGGTCAGGATGCTTTTGGGCAGGCCCTCGATGGAGAGCAGGTGAATCAGCTCGCCATGGGCGTTGAGCTGCGGGTTGCGGCGGGACAGCATGGCTAGCGCGCCTCCACTTCAAAGCTGAAGCGGCCGGCCGCATCGCGCGCCAGCGCCAGCGCCTGGCTGGGCGGCAGCAGCAGGCGTGCGGCACAGACCTCGGCCTGCACCGGCAGCTCGCGGCCACCACGGTCCACCAGCACCGCCAGCTGCACGCTGGCCGGGCGGCCAAAGTCAAACAGCTCGTTGATCACGGCGCGCAGCGTGCGCCCCGTGTACAGCACGTCGTCCACCAGCAGGATATGGGCGTCCTTCACGTCAAACGGAATGCGGGTTTGCGCGGCAGCGGTCATGCCGCGACGCGAAAAATCGTCGCGGTGCAGGGCTGAAGAAATGATGCCAGGCGGGCCGTCCAGCTGCAGGTCGCGCTGCAAGCGCTCGGCCAGCCACGCGCCGCCTGAGGTCACGCCGACGAGGCGCATGCCAGGGCGAAAAATGCCGTGCACCCCAGCCAGCAGCGCCAGGTACAGCGCCTCTGCGTCCAGCGTCAGACTGCTCATGGCAGGCTCCTCAAAAACTGTTCCAGAATGATGCAGGCTGCGGCCGCGTCAGCGTCTTTGGCGCCGGCGGCCAGCGCTTCGGTGGTGCTGTAGCGCTCATCCACCTCGAACACCGGCAGCTTAAAACGGCCGTGCAACTGGCGGGCAAAACGCCGCGCGCGCCGGGTATTCTCATGGGCCTGGCCGTCCGGGTGGAAGGGCACGCCCACCACCAGGGCATCCGGCTGCCACTCGCGCAGCACCTTGGCAATGGCCGCAAAACGGGCGTCGCCCTCGGCCTGCACCGTGCCATGTGGCTGTGCCGTGCGCAGCAACCGGTTGCCCAACGCCAGCCCGGTGCGCTTTTCGCCAAAATCCACGCCCAAAAAGGTTTGCAGCGCCGCCGGCACCGCCAGCGGCTGGGCCTGGGCCGCGCCCTCGCTCACGCGTGACCCACGTCAGGCGACAACATCCAGGCTTCGACGCCGAGCAACTTCAGCGCCCGGTCGTAGCGCTCGGCCACCGGCGTATCAAAGATCACGCTGGAATTGGCCGCCACGGTGAGCCAGGCGTTGTCGGACAACTCCGATTCCAGCTGCCCCTCACCCCAGGCCGAGTAACCCAGCGACACCAGCACGCGGCGTGGCCCGGCGCCGGTGGACATGGCTTCCAGCACATCCTTGGAGGTGGTCATTTCCAGCCCACCGGGGATGACCATGGTCGAGGCGTACACCGGGTCGCCGGGCTGGTCGGCGGCGCTGAAGGTTGGTTCGTGCAGCACAAAACCGCGCTCGGTCTGCACCGGGCCGCCCTGGAACACCGGCGCCGCAGACAGGTCGTCGCGGTGCAGCGGCAGGTCGACTTTTTCGAACAGCTGGCGCAGGTCGATGTCGCTCGGTTTGTTGATGACCAGCCCAAGCGCGCCGCGCTCGTTGTGCTCACACACATAGACCACGCTACGGGCAAATACCGCATCCTGCAAGCCTGGCATGGCGATCAGGAAATGGTTGGTCAGGTTGGTCAGGGCAAAATCTCCGGGCATAGACCAATTTTAGCGGTGAACATGGACAAACAATTTGAGACCGGATTGATGTGGTTTCGCCGCGATCTGCGGGTAAACGACAACGCGGCACTGTGCCTGGCGCTTCAGGCCTGCCGCCAGGTGCACTGCCTGTTTGTGTTTGACCGGGACATTCTCGACCCGCTGCCGCGCGTGGACCGACGGGTCGAGTTCATTCGCGAATCGCTGTGTGAAGTGGACACCAACTTACGCCAACTCGCCGCCCAACCGGGCGCCGGCCTGATCGTGCGCCATGGTGTGGCCAGCACCGAGCTGCTGGCGCTGGCCCAAACCCTGCAGGTGCAGGCGGTGTTTGCGGCGCACGACGATGAACCGCAATCGCTGGCGCGGGACGCCCAGGTGCGCAGTGCCCTGGCCGCGCGTGGTGTGACCTTGCAGACCTGCAAAGACCATGTGGTGTTCGAGCGACGCGAGATCCTGACCCAGGCCGGCGCCCCCTACGGCGTGTTCACTCCTTACAAGAACAACTGGCTGGCCAGCGTCACACCGGCGCATCTGCAGCAGCGCGACCCGGCTCCCCTGGCCTCGGCGCTGGCGCCACGGCCTGCCGACTTACAGCAAGCAGTGCCCACCCTGGCTGACCTGGGCTTTGCGACCAGCAATTTGCGCGCACTCAAGATCCCGACCGGCAGCTCGGGTGCCCAAACCCTGCTGGCCGACTTTTTAGACCGCATCGACGCCTACGACGAGACCCGCGATTTCCCGGCCGTCAAGGGGCCGAGCTACCTCAGCGTACACCTGCGTTTTGGCACTATTTCGGTCCGCCAACTCGCCGCGCTGGCGCTGCCGCGACAGCGCCAGGGCAGCCGTGGCGCTGCGGTCTGGCTGGGTGAGCTGATCTGGCGCGATTTTTATGCCCAGATCCTGGCCAATTTCCCGCACGTGGCGCAGGGCGCCTTCAAGCCGGTCTACGACGCCATTGCCTGGGAGCAGGGGCCGCGGGCGCAAGCGCTGTTCGCCGCTTGGTGCGAGGGCCGCACCGGCTACCCGCTGGTGGACGCGGCCATGGAGCAAATCAACCAGACCGGCTACATGCACAACCGGCTGCGCATGGTGGTGGGCAGCTTTTTGGTGAAAGACCTGGGCATCGACTGGCGCTGGGGCGAGCGCTATTTCGCCACCCACCTCAATGACTTTGATTTGTCGGCCAACAATGGCGGCTGGCAGTGGGTCAGCTCCAGCGGCTGCGATGCCCAGCCCTACTTTCGCATCTTCAACCCAGTAAGCCAGAGTGAGCGGTTTGACCCCGAGGGCAAGTTCATCCGGCGCTACCTGCCGCAACTGGCGCAGCTGCCAACCAAGGCGCTGCATGCCCCCTGGACCGCCAAGCCGCTGGAATTGCAAATGGCCGGCGTGCAGCTCGGGCGCGACTACCCGCAGCCGCTGGTGGCGCACGACGAGGCGCGCGCCTTGACGCTGGCGCGTTACGCGGTGGTGAAAAAAGCGCTGCCGGCCACCTGAAGGCGCTGCGCATCGGCGCGGAGCTGGGCCGCCAGCCCGGGTGCCAAATCACCATGACCCAGGACCCGCGCATGCTCGGTCATCTGGTTGGCGGCCATCAGCAAGGCCTGGTTGCCGAGCTGGCGTGCCAGTGCCTGCACCAAAGCCACGATACGAATCACCTCCAGGCCGGCACTGCGGTTGTCGGGCCGCGCTGTCCATTGGCGTAAAGCGCTGCCCAAGGTCGACAACAGGGCGCTCCACTCCTTGGCCAGGTGCGGCGAGGCAGACCTGATCAGGCGCCGCGCCAGGGCCTGGACCAGGTCCGGCTCGGGTTGCTTGAGAAAACCCGCAGCAAACTGGTGCAACAGGCGGCGTACCGCCTCGGCCGCAGCCAGGAACAGGTCCGCGTCTTCAGGCACCAGGGGAAATGCCGGTTGCACATAGCGCAAGACTTGGGCCAAGGACGCGGCAAAACCAGCCAAGTCAGCAAACCCGATCTGCCGGGCCGCCTTTGCCAAACTATGCGCCAACTCAATCGTGCTGTCCAGCACCGCTCGATGCGGCTCCAGAGTCCACTCCGTCAGGTCCAGCAACAGCTGGCGCGACAGTTCATCGGCGTCGTTCAAAAACAGGTTGTAGGCGGCGATGTCCACCCGCAGCTCGCCAATCACCCGCACCCGGTCCTGAGCATCAGCGCCGTCACCACCTGATAACAAGCGCAAGGGCTCTGACGCCAGCGCATCGCTGACGGCTGTCACACTGTTGGCGCCGAGCACAGCCTTGGCACTGACGGCCAGCAATGGGGGCAGCAGCTCATCCCACAGCGGTACCTCACCTCGCGCCAATTGCATGAAGACGCGCAGGGTTTGCGCCACCAAACGCTTGTTGGCGACATCCAGCCCGCTCTGGCCTGACGCCAG
>CAJAXU010000428.1 GCA_903948045.1 uncultured beta proteobacterium
GGCGACGACAAGTCGTGGCTCCCCATCACCCAGGGCGCGTTGCGCATCTCGACGCTGGACAGCAGCACCCAGTACAGGGCGATGAACACCGGAATCTGGACCATGATCGGGAAGCAACCGCCCATGGGATTGACCTTTTCCTCGCGGTAGATGCGCATCATCTCTTGCTGCATCTGCTGCGGCTTGTCCTTAAGCCGCTCGCGCATCTCCATCACCTTGGGGTTGACGGCCTTCATCTTGGCCATGCTGGCGTAAGCCTTGGCATTGAGCCAGTAAAAAGCGATTTTCAGCAGCAGCACAAGCGCCACGATCGACCAGCCCCAGTTGTTGATAAACCCCTGCAAACGGTCGAGCAGCCAGTACAGCGGCTTGGCCAAAATGGTCAACCAGCCGTAGTCCTTGACCAGCTCCAGCCCGGGCGTCAGGGCCTCCAGCACTTTTTCTTCTTGCGGGCCGGCGAAGAAATTGGCATCCAGCACTTTGCTGGCACCCGGCTCCAGGCTACCCAGCGGCGCGATCATGCCCACCGCGTACAGGTTGGTGTCGACCTTGCGCATGAACAGCTCGCGTTGCACACCGTCCGGCAGCATCCAGGCACTGGCAAAGTAATGCTGCACCATGGCCACGTAGCCGTTGGTCGCGCTTTTCTCAATCTCGACCTTGTTTTTCTCAATGTCCGAAAACTCCACTTTTTGGTACTTCTTGGCTTCGGTATAGACCGCCGGGCCGGTGAAGGTGGAGTAGAACGCGGACTCGCCGGATGGTTTGTTGCCATCGCGCACCAGTTGCAGGTACAGCTGCGGCGACACCGCCACGGCGCCAACGTTTTGCACCTCATGCTTGACCTTAACGGCATAAGACCCACGGTTCAGGGTGTAGGTCTTGACCAGCTTGACGCCGCCGAGCTCGGGCGACTCAAAGCGCAGCACCAGCTCTTTGCTGCCGTCCTTGAGCTGGCGCTCGCCAGGCAACAGGGTCATCATGGTCTTGTGGGTGGGCAGGCTGCCGCCAGCCACACCGGCGATCAGCCCGGTCTGCGCCATGTACACGCGGTCTTTGCTGTCATCCAGCAATACAAAGTTGCGCTTCTTGTCGGCCATGTCGATGTGCTGGAGGAACTCCGTTTGCAGCAACGAGCCACCTTCGGTGTCGAAGGTGAGCTTGAGCACGTCGGTGGTGACGACGACGCGTTCACGCGGGACCGCCGGGGCACTGGCCGCGGCGGCTGCTGGTACAGCTGTGCCTGGTACAGCCTGGGCGCCAGCCAGCGGGGCCGCCACTGTAGAGGGCGCTGGCACCGAGGAGACTCCGGCCGCACCGGACGCGCCGGCACTTGGCGCAGCCGGCGCGGTTTGGCTTGGGCCCGGGAAAAAGGTGGCCTTGTTACCGGTATGCACCTGCCATTGGTCCCACAACAACACCATGGAAAAGCCAAAAACCACCCACAAAATGGTGCGGCGAATATCGTTCATGAAGACTTCTCAGGGGTAGATGAAGGAAACAGCCGGGTAAAAAGCCCGGGCTTGTGCTTGGGCACAGGGTCAAAGCCGCCGTCGCACCAAGGGTGACACCTGCCGATTCGGGCCAGGGTCAGGTAAGAGCCGGCCAGCGCACCATGTCGGTCAAGGGCCTCCAGCGCGTAGCGCGAACAGGTGGGCTCGAAGCGGCAGGATGACCCCAGCCAGGGGCTCACCAACAGGCGGTAGCCTTTGACCAGGCCCATCAGCAACCGGCGCATCATGTGGCACGCGGCACTGCCGCAGCAGTCAGGCGGGCCAGCGCGTCTTGGAACAGCTGCTGCAACTCCAGCCGCAGTGCCGCC
>CAJAXU010000429.1 GCA_903948045.1 uncultured beta proteobacterium
AACAACTGCCGCCGATGGCAAGCAGTACACGGTGGAGCACTACAACCTTGACATGGTGCTAGCTCTGGGCTTTCGGGTGCGCAGCCCGGTAGCTGTCCGCTTTCGCCAGTGGGCCGCCGACAAGCTCAAAGAGTACATCACCAAGGGCTTTGTGCTCGATGACCAACGACTGAAGAACCCAGGCAAGGGGATGGATTATTTCGATGAGTTGGTCCGTCGTCTGCAAGACATTCGCACCAGCGAGCGGCGGTTTTACCAAAAAATTACCGATATTTACGCCACCAGCGTGGATTACGATCCCACAGCACAAGTCACCCAGACGTTTTTTGCTACGGTGCAAAACAAGGTGCATTTCGCCATTCATGGCCAGACTGCCGCAGAGCTGATTGCGACCCGTGCAGACAGCGGCCAGCCCAATATGGGCCTTACCAACTGGGACGGTGTACGCATTCGCAAGACGGATGTGAGCATTGCCAAGAACTATCTCAGCGTTGATGAATTGCTGGCACTCAACAACCTGGCCGAGCAATACCTGATATTTGCTGAAGGGCAAGCCATGCGGCGCATTGCCATGACGATGGTGGAGTGGATCACCAAGCTGGAAGGTTTTTTGACCCTGAATGACCGCGAGATTTTGCAAGGCGCAGGCAAGGTGTCGGCCCAACTCGCCAAAACCCACGCGGAACACGAGTTTGACAAGTTCCGGCGGCTGGACGACCAGCACTTTGAGTCTGATTTTGACCGCATGGTCAAACTGCTACCGCCAAAGCCTACCCGCCCATGAACAACCAAGTTCCCTTCACCTGCGCGGGATCTCCCGCCTGAGCAACTTGCTGGCTCAGCGCAGTGTGCATTGCTCCAAGTACGCCTAGGCCGATGGTAAATGCACAGATCGCGAGTCATGTAATAGGCCGCGACTACGGCCGCTCAAACTCCGCGGGCCAAAGGCGCTTGGCCGCATTCGCGTGGATTTCATGCTCGTTTGCTGTGATGCGAAATTTGATGCATGATCGCATCAAGATTTGATCGGAGAGAAAGATGAGAACCACAGTAACCATTGATGACGCCCTGTATGAAAAAGCCCTGGAAGTAGCTGACCCCAAGATGGACCGGGCCGACATATTTCGGGAAGCCATGAAAACCTTTGTGCGCGTGCAGGCGGCCAAGCGTTTAGTGGCTCTGGGCGGCGCTTTGCCTGCGATGCAAGACATACCGCGCCGAGGCACACCGGCGCCCTTGCCATGACGGTGCTGGTGGATACCTCGGTT
Organism: uncultured beta proteobacterium; assembly: GCA_903948045.1. Lineage (GTDB taxonomy): Bacteria > Pseudomonadota > Gammaproteobacteria > Burkholderiales > Burkholderiaceae_C > Rhodoferax. Next base: position 1,269 of record CAJAXU010000429.1, read on the forward strand.
TGGGTCGATCATTTCCGCCGCCCCAATGCCGCGCTGGCTGAACTGATGGTGCTGGATCAGGTGTTGACGCATCCCCTGGTGGTGGGTGAACTGGCTTGCGGCACACCACCAGAGCCGCGGCTGCGTACCTTGGGCGACATGGCGCTGCTGCTGCCCGCAGATCAGGCCGCGCCCGGTGAGGTGCGAGATTTCATCGAAAGAGAAGCACTCTATGGATTGGGCTGCGGTTTGATCGACTTGACGCTGTTGGCATCAACGCTCATTACCGCAAGTGCCCAACTCTGGACGCTGGACAAGCGCCTGGCCTCTTTGGCCGCCCGTTTTGGCGTGTGCTTCGCGGCGCCTGGCTCTTGAACTGACGCGCTAATGATCACCCGCCACCGCCTGTCCAACCACGCCCCCTGCCCCTGCGACAGCGGGCAGACCTACGTAGATTGCTGCGGCCCCTGGCATACCGGGCTGGAGCAGTGGCTGCATGCGCCAACCCCAGAGGCCTTGATGCGCTCACGCTACAGCGCTTACGTGCTGGGACTGCCCGAGTACCTGCTGGCGACCTGGCATCCAGCCACGGCGCCGGGCGAGTTGGAGCTGCCCTTGGTCAAGTGGCTGGGGCTGGAGGTGCGCCAGGCCCAGGCCTCGGCCGATGCCGGGGTGGTGGAATTTGTTGCGCGTTGCCGCGACAGCGGGCGGGCGCAGCGCATGCACGAGACCAGCCGTTTTGTGCGCGAACAGGGGCGCTGGTACTACGTGGATGGCATCATCGATGATCAGGCATGAAATCGGCATCCAGCCCTTGTCAGATATGGATAGTTTGCTATTCTTTTGGAAGTAAGGCCTGAGCTGGCGAGTTCCGTGCAAACGCCTTCGCCGGCGAGCAGTGGGCGTTTTGGAAATCGGTCAGAATGGCAAAACACAGCCCGATTCACCCAAGACGGAGATCCACCATGCGTCTGTTTGCTGCTTCTATTGGTACCGAGACCAACACTTTTGCGCCGATTCCAACGGCTCTGGAGAGCTTTCATGAGGCGTTTTATGCGCCGCCCGGCCAGCACCCCGAGGATGCCAAGCTGTGCACCGCGCCGCTCTGGGTGGCCAGGCGCCGTGCGCGGGCCGAGGGCTGGACGCTGATCGAAGGCTCCTGTGCCTGGGCCGAGCCCGCCGGCCTGGTGTCACGCCAGGCTTTTGAGCAGTTGCGCGACGAGGTGCTGGGCCAGCTGCGCGCTGCCCTGCCGCTGGACGGCGTGGTGCTGGGTTTGCACGGCGCCATGGTGGCTGATGGTTATGACGACTGTGAAGGCGATTTGATTGAGCATGTGCGCACCATCGTCGGGCCGAACGTGCCCATTGGCGTGGAATTGGACCCACATTGCCACCTGACCCGCAAACGCGTGAGCAATGCCACCCTCATCATCTGCTTCAAGGAGTTCCCCCACACGGACTTTGTGGCGCGTGGTGAGGAGGTGGTGGAGCTCACCCTGCGCGCTGCCCGCGGCGAGATCAAGCCGGTGATGTCGGTCTGTGATTGCCGCATGATCGGCAGCTTCCCGACCACTATCCAGCCGATGCGGGCCTTTGTGGACAAGTTCAGCGCGCTCGAAGGCAAGGACGGCGTGCTGTCGGTGTCGGCGGCGCATTGCTTCCCCTATGCCGACGTGCCGGAAATGGGGGCCCGCATCCTCGTCATTACCGATGATCGCCGGGCCGACGGCGACCGCCTGGCAATGGCGCTGGGCGAGGAATTTTTCGCCATGCGCGGCAAAACCCTGCCGCCGTACCACACCCCTGACGAAGTCATCGATCTGGCCCTGGCAGACCACGGACCGGTGGTGATTGCCGATCCGTCCGACAACCCGGGCGGTGGCGCGCCAGGTGACTCGACCGTGATCCTGCGTCGCCTGATCGAGCGCGGCGTCAAAGGCGCTGCGCTGGGGCCGGTGTGGGACCCGATGGCGGTGCGGCTGTGTTTCATGGCGGGGGTGGGCGGCAAACTGCGCTTGCGCTTTGGCGGCAAGAC
>CAJAXU010000430.1 GCA_903948045.1 uncultured beta proteobacterium
TCCTGGAACTCACGGTCGAAGCCGCTTACGAGTTCCTGAAAGCGGTGCCAACCATTGCGCGCAAGTTGCACACGCTGCTGGACGTGGGCCTGAGCTACATCCGCCTCGGGCAAGCGGCCACCACGCTGTCGGGCGGCGAGGCGCAGCGCGTCAAGCTGGCGCTGGAGCTCAGCAAGCGCGACACCGGCCGCACGCTTTACATCCGGGACGAACCGACCACCGGCCTGCACTTTGCCGACATCGACCTGCTGCTGCGCGTGCTGCACCAGCTGCGCGACGCTGGCAACACCATCGTCGTGATCGAACACAACCTGGACGTGATCAAGACGGCCGACTGGCTGATTGACATGGGCCCGGAGGGTGGTGCAGGCGGCGGCACGCTGGTGGGTGCCGGTACACCGGAGCAGATTGCAGACAACCCGGCCAGCCACACCGGGCACTACCTTAAGCGGCTGCTATCGGCGCCTTAGCCTCCCGCTGAGGGTGCTGGGCCAGAGCTGCATCGCGCAGCTCGCGCCGCAAAATTTTGCCAAGGTAGGTCTTTGGCAAGGGCTGCTCACTGAAGGCCACGATTTTGGGCACCTTGTAGTCGGTCAGGTGAATGCGGCAGTGGTCAATCAGTGCCTGCTCCGTCAACGCCGGGTCTTTTTTTACCACCACCACCTTCACCACTTCGCCTGACTTGTCATCGGGCACACCAATGGCGGCCACCTCGGCCACGCCCGGGTGCAATGCCACCGCGTCTTCAATCTGGTTCGGGTACACCTTGAAGCCTGACACCACGATCATGTCTTTCTTGCGGTCAGTGATCCGGAAAAAACCATGTTCGTCCATAAACCCCAAGTCGCCGGTGCGCAGCCAGCCATCGGCCGTGAACACCTTGGCCGTTTCATCGGGTCGATTCCAGTAGCCGGGCATGACTTGCGGCCCGCGCACACAGATTTCGCCAGTCACCCCAATCGGAACTTCCTGGTCGTTATCGTCCAGCACGGTGGCTTGGGTGGACGGCAGCGGCAGGCCGATGGTGCCGGTCCAGTCCTCAATGTTGAGCGCATTGGCAATGACCACTGGCGAGGTTTCCGTCAAGCCATAGCCTTCAATCAGGGGTGTGCCGGTCAGCTGCTTCCAGCGCTGCGCCACCACCCGCTGCACCGCCATGCCGCCGGCACTGGCGACCTTCAGGCTACCGGTGTCCACGCTGGCAAACTCTGGCGCGTCGATCAATGCCCGGTACAGGGTATTGACACCGATGATGGCGGTGAAACGGTGCTGCCGCAGGGTGTGAATAAAGTCATGCAGGTCACGCGGATTGGTCACCAGGATGATGTTGGCGCCGATTTTCATGAACACCAGGCTGCTGGTCAGGGCGTACACATGGTAGAGCGGCAAGGGGCAGATCAGCACCTCCTTGCCATCCAACAGGTCGTGCGCCAGCCAGGCAGCAAGCTGCTGCACATTGGCCACCAGGTTGCCATGGGTCAACACCGCCCCCTTCGCCACGCCGGTGGTGCCACCGGTGTACTGCAGACAGGCCGTATCAGCCTGGGTGAGTGACACCTCGTCAAGCGTCAAGGCATGGCCCTCGCGAAGGGCAGCATTGAACTCGGTCGCACCGGCGATCTTCCAGGAAGGCACCAGCTTTTTCACATACTTGACATACGCATTGGTCAGCACCTCCTTGACCACCGGGAACATGTCGCCAACCTCGGTCGTGATCACAATCGGCCGTAAGTCGCGGTTACGGTCCATCACCTCCTGCAGCGTGTGGGCAAAGTTCTCCAGCACCACAATGCCCACCGCGCCGGAATCCTTCAGCTGGTGCTCCAGTTCGGGCACCGTGTACTGCGGGTTCACATTGACCACCACCAAGCCTGCACGCCAGATGCCGAATAGGGCCACGGGGTACTGCAGCAGATTGGGCAGCATGATCGCTACTGGATCCCCCCGGTGCAACCCCAGTGCTTTCTGCAGGTAGGCAGCAAAATCGCGGCTGTGCCGGTCGAGTTCGGCGTAACTCATGCCCACGCCCATATTGCCGTAGGCCGGTAAGGCGGCAAAGCGCTGGCAGCTGCGCTGCAGCATGTCAACCAATGAGGTGTAAGCATAGGTATCCACCTCGGACGGCATCCCGACCGGATATTGCTTCAACCAGACCTTCTCCATCACGACCCTCCCTCGCGTATCGGCTAATTGCAAATTTCACCCCGGGCATCATCTTCGGCTGCAATGGCGCGGCTCGATTGCGAATCATCAACCGCTTCAGCCGCGCTGTTTCTAAAGTGTCTCCCAGTGCCGTAGCGACGCATCCGCCCGCCGGCGCCGGACAGCAAACAGAGGACACTTGATCATGAGGACAGATGCAGAACTCAAGGCCGACCTGATGGAACGGCTGGACGCGATCCCTGCCATCAGCGCGTCTGATATCCAGATCAGCGTCGACGATGGGCTGGTCACCTTGAGCGGTGAGGTCGACACCCACCAGACCCGCTTTCAGGTGGAACGCACAGCACGCAGGGTGACGGGTTTGCGCGGGCTAGAGATCCGGATCAGGCCCGGCAAGGCGACGATCCGCAAGGGCGGTCACTGATGCGACGCGCATCCGACCCGGCCGCTGAACCGGACGTCACCAGCGAAGACATCTTGGTGCGTCCGGACGGCAATTACTGGCGGGCGCCCGACGGACGACAGGAGTTCGGGCCATTTGAGTCGGTGGCCATGGCCAAGGCCGACCGCGATGCTTTGAATGATGAGGCGCCACTGCCCGGCGAGACCTTGCAGGAGGCCGAGGACGAGATCGGCATTGCCGACTGGATCGACCCGGAAACCGGGGAACCTGCCGAGGGGCAGTCGCCACCCCGGCTGGATGAGGAGTAGCCTCAGCGCTGACCCAAGGCGCCAAACAAAGCGTCGCGCAAGGCCGAATGGGCGTGGCCCTGCTTGAGCAACCCCAGGCTATTGACCCCCGTGTTGATGAGGGTGGTGTGCTGCAGAACCTGGTTGTCCAGGCTGTTCTGGATGACCGTGCCAGAGGCCAACACCGGCCCGCCCAGCGCTGCCGAGGGGGTGGCGGCAGTCGACGCTGGCGTGAACGCATTGGGCGCCACACCATTGCCCGCGCCGTTTTGAACCACCGTTAGCCCACCCATGGCCGCCCGGGCGATGCTGGCCTGTTCGGCCGTGATCTTGCCGACGTCCGGCAGCACAAAGCTGGTCCGACTCAGCACCTCACCGTTGATCATGACCGTTCTCGCAATGCCAAACGACACCGTCAAGCCGGCGCCCAGCTCGAAGCCACCACGCAGGCCCGCCAAGCGCTCATCGCTCGCAGCCGCCCAATCTGCCGGACGGAACGGCTGGGGGACGTCTGTCGGCAGCTGACTGGCCAGGCAGGCATTGCCGGCGGCGATTGCTAGCAAGCCACCAGCAATTTGTTGTGTGTACCGAGATTTCGTCATGATCCATCCTTAAAAATCGTTAGGACCCAGTTTGCCCAAGGCGCGCGGCGCCAGTCCGTCATCCTGCAGCCCACTGGCCATTGGTGCGCGAGGCACCCGTTGCCATTCAGCATCCACGTTGAAACGGGCCAGGTGTTGCTGGTTGTGGACGACGAAAAGCAGCTTGTCAACCCAAATCTCCTCAAAGGCCTGGCGGGGCAGCGCCCGCGCGCCGCTGGACGGGTCGCCCAGCAGAACCCGACCATCGCGCATGCCCTTGACCACCACGAAATGGTGGTAGTTCCGCTCGGCAATCAGCACGATGGCCGGCAAGCCGGACTCCAGCAGCTTCTCCAGGGGCAGCTCAAACCCGTCTGCCTGAAAACCATGGGCCCGCAGGTAGACCTTCATGTCCAGCAAAGAAAAGCCTTCCCTTTGGATCTTCTGCTGGTCACCGCGCGCGAACATCTCCTCAAACACCGTCTGCTCAGAGACCGGGAAGCCATAGTGGTGCGTCAGCAAGGTGGCCAGTGCGGCTGAACCGCAGCTGTAGTCGTATTGCTGGCGCACCGTGGCCTTGAACTTGGCCTCCTTCAAGCTGGTTACCTTGAACACATAGCGGCCACTCGCCGTGCCCAAAATATCCAGCGCAGCGGCGGGTACTGTGGCCAAGCAAGTGGCCAGCACCATGGGCAACAAGACAGTCGCTTGAGTCATGGCTTACTGGTACTGAATGTTGATGATGGTCGCATTCTGGATCAGCACATTGGCGCCAGAATTCTGGATCACCGTCGGCAGGCCACTGGCATTGTTAAAGGCACCCTGCCCAACAAAGTTGCTGCCAGTCCTGACATCCACCGCAGCGTTGTCGCTGACCGCCCCGCTCAGCGCCATGTCATTTTTGACCACATCAAAGCCACCGCGGTAACCGTCCAGCGCACCGCTCGCCACCGGTGAGCCAAAGCCGGCAACCGTGGCAGCCGGCGGTCTCTCCGCCAGTGTTCCAGCCCCGGCCACCTGTAGCGCCAACGCGGCCATACCTGCGATCACCGGCCAGCGGCACCTCAAAATTATTGATGTCATATCCATCCCCCTTGTTGGTGTTGGCATCACCCATTCGGTGTTGCAACGCAGCGCACAAAACGCCGACCGACCCAGACGGACCCGCCCAGGTCGGTCAGCGACGGTCATTAACGCAGCGTCATATTGGCCTGCACATTGACGTTCTGCTGCAGCAGTGACGACAGGCCACTGTTTTGCGCCGCGATCAAGATGCCGGCTGCCGACTGGCCAACGTTGTACATGGTGTTGGACAAATTGAACACGCCAGCATCGGCGCTGACGGTTCCACCATGGCCACCACTGCCGCCACCGCCAGTGCCGCCTGTGCCGGCGCCAGCCAGTGCCATGCCGCCATCGCCGCCGTTGCCGGCCAGGTTCAGGCCGCCGCCTGCGCCACCATCCCCACCGGCGCCGCCGCGCGCCCGGTTGCTGGCGTGGCCGCCGGTGGCGGCACCGCTGGTGGCATCGCCACCGGCCGACCCATCACCGCCGGTGTTGTGGGTCATGCCGCCAGCGGCACCAGATGATCCACCGTGGCTCATGCCGCTACGGCTGTGTGGGGTGGCCCAGCCTTTACTGGCCAGGCCGCCGCTGCTGGCGTCACCGCCAGAGCCGCCACGACCCGCGTCATTCTTGCCGCTGTTGACCGATCCCGTCTTGGCATTGCCGGTCTCACCCTCGCCGCCGCTGCCCGCTTTGCCACCATCGCCGCCAATCGCGGCCCCACCCCGTGCGGCCAAGCTAAGCGCGCTGCCGCCGACGCCGATCCCACCCAGGCCACCACTGGCCTTGCCACCATTGGCAGACCCATGCGCCGAGGCCGAGTTGCCCACGCCAAGTATGACGTTGTGGCTGACTGAGCCATGCAACTTGCTCGTGGCAATCGCCTTGGTGGTGTTGAAGGCATTTGTCAGATTGCTGGTGGCATTGGAGCCATTGTTGGCTGCGGCAGCGCCGGGGTCATAGGCCTTGGCGTCACCCTCCGAGTTGTTCTGGTTGGATTGGTTGCGGCTGTCGTTGCGCGAGTCCTGCTCCACACGGGCGCGGCCACTTGCTACCACACCACCATCATCTGCGCCAGCCGGCACAACCGTGTCTTGAGTGCCCGTGCCGCCGCTGGAGCCCCCGTGGTGCATGGACGGCTGACTAGCCAGTACCTGGCCGCTCAGCCCAAATGCCAATGCGAGGGCGGATGCCAATAATGTTTTTTTCATGTTCGTTCCTTTGAATGTGACAGGTTGATAAGACTTCCATGGCCCAGTCGCAACAACTGCCCCGAGCCGCCCTACACTTGGCAACATTGATGCCAACCATCTTCATGCCCGCGTTAAGTACTTGATTGGCAAAGGAAAACGTCCACCACCTGGCTTAAAAAACCCGGCTTGAAGCAGGGTTTCGGCCATCGCCACCGCCTATTTCAACGCCAACTGTCCAGCCGCTGTGACAGGTCCGACCAAGGACCACACGGCTGTCCCGCCAACGGTCAAGCGCCTGACACCGACGATTCCCCAATGAAGTTCGCATCGACCGCCATGGCCAGCCCGACTGCAGCCCAACCGCCGGCACCGTCACAGCCCCGAGGCAACACACATTTGTGAAAAATCAACCCGAGCCCGGGCAGGGCCAACGCCGCCAGTCATCACGATGTGATGCGGTACTTGTGCAACAGTCGATACAAAGTCATACGCGACACGCCGAGTTCCCGTGCCGTGTGGGTGATGTTGTTGCCGTTCCTGAGCAGGCTGGCTTGAATTGTTTGTTGCTCGGCCTGAACCCGGGCTTCATCCAGCCGATCGCCATTACCCTCATCGGCTTGGGGGACCAGGCCGAGGTCCTCGGGCGTGATCAGGCGGCCCTCGGACATCACCATCGCCCGCCGAATGCAATTGATAAGTTCGCGCACATTGCCAGGCCAGTCATGGGCCATGATGGCACTCATCGCACGTTGACTGAAGCCGGTCAGGCGCGCGCTTTTGTCAGAGGCAAACTGCCTGAAGAAGTGCTGGGTGAGCTCGGGCAGGTCTTGCTTGCGGTCGCGCAGGGCTGGCACGGTCAAGGGCAATACATTCAGGCGGTACAGGAGGTCCTCGCGGAACCGGCCGGTGCTGACCGCGTCCTCCAGGCGCATGTGTGAGGCCGCAATCACTCGCACATCGACATGAATGTCTCGCAAGGAGCCGATGCGGTTGATGGTGTGCTCTTGCAGGAAACGCAGCAGATTGGCCTGCAGTTCAAGCGGCAGGTCGCCGATTTCATCAAGAAACAGTGTGCCGCCGGAAGCCGACTCGATCAGGCCCTGCTTGTCGCGCACGGCCCCGGTGAAGGCGCCACGTTCGTGGCCAAACAATTCGGACTGGATCAGCCCTGCCGGCATGGCACCGCAATTGAGCGCCACAAA
>CAJAXU010000431.1 GCA_903948045.1 uncultured beta proteobacterium
CTGTGGCAAGTCGATGATCTTGGCCATGCCGGCGGCGTTGGTGATGACATGGCGCACCCGGCCCCGTTGCAGCCGGTCGGCTAGGTCGTCGCCCGACAAGAGCGTGGTGGCCGGGATCAGCACGGCCCCCAGCTTGATCGCCGCCAGCATGGTTTCCCACAGCGGCACCTCGTTGCCCATCATCAGCAGGATGCGGTCGCCCTTGCGCGCGCCCAGCGCCACCAGCCAGTTGGCCACCTGGTTGGAACGCCGCGACAGTTCGGCATAACTCAGCAAAAACTGCTGGCCCGAGGCTTCCACAATGTGCAGCGCCGGCGCCGGGTTGTCGCGGGCGATGCTGTCAAAGTAGTCCAGCCCCCAGTTGAAGTGCTCCAGCACCGGCCACTTGAAGGCCTGGACGGCGGCATCGTAATCGGTGCGGTGCGTCAGCAGCAGGTCGCGGCAGGACAGGAAGTGTTCGAGTTCGGTCATGGCTTTAGCGGCTCCAGTGCCGGCAGGGGCCGGCTTGCTGCTGCCAGTTTAGCGGCTCAGCGATGCTGCCGGTCGAACCCGGCACGCCTATCTACTGCCAGGAACCTTACCTTCCACGCCCTTCACGTAGAAGCTCAGACCATCAAGAAACTTGTCGTCGGCTACGGCATCCATAGCGATCAGCACCTTGCCAGTGTTGTCGGTGATCGGGCCTTTCCAGATGACAAAGCTGCCATCGGTCAGACCCTTTTTCACTTGCTCCACTTTGGCCCTGGTTTCGGCCGGCACGTCGGCGGCAATCGACACGATGTCAACGGCGCCCTCTTTGACGCCCCACCACGCGCTGCCGCCGCCTTTCCAGGAGCCGTCGAGCGCCTCTTTGATGGCCTTGATGTAGTAAGGGCCCCAGTTGATGATGGCCGAGCCCAAATGGGCCTTGGGGCCGTAGGCGGTCATGTCCGAATCCCAACCGAAGGCGCGCTTGCCCTTGGCTTCTGCCGCCTTGAGCACAGCGGGTGAGTCGGTGTTCTGGAACAGCACGTCAGCGCCGCCGTTCATCAGCGAGGTGGCGGCTTCGGTTTCTTTCGGTGGGTCAAACCAGCCGTTCACCCACACGACCCGGGTCTTGACCTTGGGGTTGACCGACTGGGCACCCAGCGTGAAGCTGTTGATGTTGCGGATCACCTCAGGGATTGGGATCGAGGCCACCACGCCCAGCGTGTTGGACTTGGTCATGTTGCCGGCAATGACGCCGGCCAGGTACGCGCCCTCATAGGTTCGGCTGTCGTAGGTGCGCAGGTTGTCGGCCTGTTTGTAGCCGGTGGCGTGCTCAAACTTCACGTCCTTGAAATCACGTGCGACCTTGACCATGGGCTCCATGTACCCGAAGGTGGTGCCAAAGATCAGCTTGTTGCCTTGGGCAGCCAAGTTGCGCATCACGCGTTCGGCGTCGGCTGACTCAGGCACGTTCTCGATAAAAGATGTCTTGACCCGGTCGCCAAATTCCTTTTCAACCGCCTTGCGTGCCGTCTCGTGGGCAAAGGTCCAGCCGCCATCGCCCACCGATCCGACATAAGCGAAGGCGATCTTGAGGGGGGCCGGTTTGGACCCTGAACCAGCAGAAGCGGGCTCCGCTGAACGTGCCGCTGCAGGTGCGGCTGCCGGTGTGGCTGCAAGAATCTGGTTGGCCAATTCATTGCAGAATCTCATTTCCGGGACGTCAACTTGTCTTGCAGCATAGCCTTTTACCAGTGAATCCAGGCTGGCTTGCGGGTAGCCCTTGCTCAAGAAACTGCCACGGACACGCCCCATGGCTTCTCCCAGTAAAGCAAAAGTCAGGGCTGTGTTGTCGTCCCACTTTTGACCTCGGACCTCCATGGACAGCATGGCAATGTGCACCACGACACATCTTGCCCATGTGTTGGGGTCGGTCAGCCTGATGGCCGCCGTGACATTGGCGGGATTGGCGTCAAAGTATTTTTTTACGCTTGGCCCATTTTCAAGGATGGACCCCGCGATTGAACTGGCACTTAACAGCAGGCCAAGACCAAACAAGCTTATTTTTCGCGCATTAATCTGCATTGGAATCTCTCTTTGGTTGACTCAAGCCGCCCCGGTCGCCTTCAAATACACCGCATAGAGCGAGGTGGTGCCGCAGATGAACAGGCGGTTGCGTTTGGGGCCGCCAAAGCAGACGTTGGCCACCACCTCGGGCACGCGCACCTTGCCGATCAGGGTGCCATCAGGCGCCAGGCAGTGCACACCGTCGCCGGCGCCGGCCCACAGGTTGCCATCCACATCGAACCTGAAGCCATCAAACAGGCCGACGCTGCAGTCGGCAAAGTGCTGCCCATCCTGCAGGCTGCGGCCGTCCGGCGCCGCGGCGTAGCGGCGCAGCAGGCGCGGGCCGCCAGACACATGGCTGGCGCCGGTGTCCACCACATACAGCCAGCGCTCGTCGGGCGAAAACGCCAGGCCGTTGGGGCGCACCATGTCCTGCACCACCGGCTGCACCTCGCCACTGTGTGGGTCGATGCGGTAGACCCAGGAGGCGCCGATATCCGATTCAGCAGCGTCGCCCTCGTAGTCGGAGTCGATGCCGTAGGTGGGGTCGGTGAACCAGATGCTGTCGTCCGACTTGACCACCAGGTCATTGGGCGAATTCAGGCGTTTGCCGTTCCAATGGCTGGCCAGCACGGTGCGCCGGCCGTCGTGCTCGCGGCGCGAGACGCAGCGGCCCCGGTGTTCGCAGGTGAGCACCCGGCCCTGCCGGTCCAGCGTGTGGCCGTTGGCATTCCAGGCCGGCTGCTCAAACACCGAGACCGAGCCATCGGTCTCGTCCCAGCGCATCACCCGGTCGTTCGGGATGTCGGACCACAGCAGGTAGCGCCCGGCCGGCACGTAGACCGGGCCTTCGGACCAGCGGCAGCCAGTAAACAGCTTCTCCAGGTGCACATTGCCCGGGGCATAGCGGGCGAAGCGCGGGTCCAGCACCTCAAAGGTCGGGGTCAGCATCAGGGTCTCCTTCAAAGTAGTCAGGGTGCAGCGCGGCAATGCGCCGGGTCAGGGCCTCATTGTGTTGCACATGGGCGCCGACCAGCATTACTGCGGCTTCGGCGTCATTGGCGCGCAACGCATCCAGGATCGCCTGATGGTCCTGCACCGCCTTCTCTCCCGACTGCAACTCGGGCACGGCCATGGCGCGCACCCGCTGGTGCAGATCGCGCGCCTGGGCCACCACCGGCCACACGCCGGCCATGCCACACAAACTGAGCAGGGTGCGATGAAAATCTTCGTCGGCGCGCATGGTGCCTTCCAGGTCCTGCTGCACTAGCGCCTGTTGTTGGCGCAGCAGGCAGGCGGCCAGCGGGTCCCAGCGGGAGGGCGTGGAGGGCTGGGCCATGAGCCGGCGCACCACCTGGCATTCCACCGCCTCGCGCACAAACAGGGCGTCGCGGATGCGCTGCAAACTCAGCAGGGCCACCACGCTGCCACGCTGCGGCCAGACCTGCACCCAGCCCTCGCGCACCAGACGCTGGATGGCCTCGCGCACCGGGGTGCGGCTGACACCCAAACGCTGGGCCTGCTGGTTCTCAGACAACACCTCGCCGGGGCGCAGCCGGGCCAGCAAAATGTCGGCCCGCAGCCGGTCATGCACCTGCGCCGCCAAGGGCGAGGCGGCGCTGTGACGGGGCGCCATCGGCTGGCTGCGCGCGCGGGTCTTGGGTAGCTCTGCGGCGCCTGTCACTGCCTTGCACCCTGCACCACCGTGGCCAATGCAGCCAGCTTGGCATCTGACAGGTAGCCGTAGCGGTTGATCCAGACCTGAGCGCTGGCGCTTGGCTGCTGGCTGGCCGCCACCGCCAGCGCGAAGCGGGCCTGCACATCGGCCAGCGGCCCGTAGCTGTGGGCATAGGCGATCACCGGCACCGCACCAGCCAGCGCCTGGGCCTGCTGCAACTTGTTGCGCTGGGCCTGCGCACCCACCGGGTGTGGCTGGTCGGGCGGGGGGTAATGCAAGCTTGCACCATTCGGTGAGGCCTCGTCGCAGCAGCCCAGAAAGTCGGCCATGGCGGCCGTGACCGCGTCCAGCGCCGGGCCGGGTGCCGGGCCCACCAGATCACGCGCCCAATAGCGGGCCATCATGGGCCAGTGCATGGTGTAGAGCTTGACACCCACGGCATCGGCCGTGTCGGCCAGGGCGTCCCAGGCAAAGCCAGACCATTGGCTCCAGGGGCTGGGAAACACCTGGGGCTGCAGGCTGCGGCGCGGCCCAGGCACGGCGTCCAATGCGGCGCGGTACGCACGCAGCAGCGCCGCCACACTGGCGCGTTTGCTGGCCCACAGGGGCTGCCCATCGCCATGGGCGCCAAAGAAGGCGTCCCATCCGGCGTCGTGCAATGCCGCCCGCACCGCTGGCGCGCCCTGCGGCGCTGCGGCCTGGGCGGCGGTGCGCCAAGCCGTCCATTGCGCCATGACCAGGCGGCCGTAGGCCAAAGGCTCCACCCCCTGCTGGCGCAGGGCCTGCTGGCCATGCAGGCTGAAATCAAA
>CAJAXU010000432.1 GCA_903948045.1 uncultured beta proteobacterium
CCTCGGGCTCTTGCCACAAAATATGATTCAACAATGAGACCAGCCGGCGCTGCACTTCATCCACGGCCCATGCTGGCGGTTGAACTTTGGGCAAAGGCAGTTTCTGCAGAAAAGCCTCGAACAATTGAAAAGGGGACTGTGTTGCCATAGTCCCCAATTATTCCCTGAATTTCCGGCCAGACGGCCGGAAAGATGCCTAGACCCTATTGCAGGGCTTGTACGCCGGCGACCAGCCAGCCGCTCTGGCCGTTCTTGGGCTTGCTCATATTCCAGACCTCGCGGAACGGGTTGGGCGCGGCCGTCGGTTCTTCACGGATCATGCCGTTGAACTCGACGCTGGCCATATAGGCCTCACCCAGGTCTTCAATGCCCAGCAGTTGGGCTTCGATCTTGACCACATCGGTCTGGTTGGCGGGCACGCCGGTGTGGGCTTCGCGCTCGGCCAGTTGCGTCTGGATTTCGCGCAACATGGTGTCAGTCATCATGGCGCGCAAAGCGTTGATGTCAGACCTGTCCCACGCCGCCTGCAGGGTCACAAAATTGGACTTCGCCGCGCTCAGGAAGCCATCGGCATCAAAGCCCGCGGGCACGCCCCAGCCTTGAGACCCAACGATGGCAGAGCCGATCATCGAACCCGGCGCAGTGCCGGCATCGCCGCCGTCAAATGACATGCTGTTGCGCTCCCAGGGCCGGGCCGAAGCATCATTGCCCACGTTGGCCGGGCTATAGGCCGCCGGGCTGGCAGCCACCGGCGCGGGCGATGCCCCTTGAAATGCAAAGGGAGAGGGAGCGCCACCATGTTGGGCTTGCGCCGCTTTTCTGGAGCGCATAAACCATCCCACGGCCATCATGATGCCCAGGGCCAGCAGACCAAACATCAGCATCTGGCCAAAGCCTTCCCCCATGCCCAGGGAATTCGCCAGCCAGGCCAAGCCCAGACCTGCTGCCAAGCCACCCAGCATGGCACCCCAGGGCCGCTTGGGAGCCGCAGCAGCGGTCGGTGCAGGCGCAGCTGGTTTGGCCGCATTTTGCGGGGGCGCCGCCTGGCGCTGGGTCACGTTATTGGATTGCTGGCCAAACGACTTGCCGCCGCCCATACGCTTGGCGTCGGCATGAAAGCCCACCAATGACAGGCTCAAGGCCAATACAAACGTCCAGATTTTCATACCGTCTCCTAATTAGTCATCCAGAAATAGGGATGATTGCCAAAACCACAAGCTTTAACACTTGATTCCAACATGCAAGGCTACCAGGCCGCCTGTCAGGTTGTGATAGTCCACATGGCCAAAACCACCATTGTGCATCATGGTCTTCAAGGTCTGTTGGTCAGGGTGCATGCGGATTGATTCGGCCAAGTAGCGGTAGCTGGCATCGTCGCCTGCCACCCATTGGCCTAGCCGTGGCAGCACCTTGAAGGAGTACCAGTCATAGATTTTTTGCAGCGGTGGCGCTACTTTGGAGAACTCCAACACCAGCAGCTTGCCACCGGGCTTGAGCACCCGGCGCATCTCCGTCAGGGCGGCATCCTTGTGGGTCATGTTGCGCAACCCAAACGCCACACTGACCACGGCAAAATGGTTGTCCGGAAACGGCAAGTGCTCGGCGTCACACACCACCGTTGGCAGCGTGACCCCAGCGTCCAACAAGCGGTCACGCCCGGTGCGCAGCATCGCTTCATTGATGTCGGTATGCACCACCTGCCCGCTGTTGCCCACCTTTTTGGCAAACGCCATCGCCAGGTCACCCGTGCCGCCGGCAATGTCCAGCACCGCATCACCCTCATGCACATCGGCAACCAGCACTGTGAAGGCCTTCCAGGCCCGGTGCAGGCCCGCCGACATCAGGTCGTTCATGACGTCGTAGTTGGGCGCTACGGAATCAAATACCCCGCGCACATGCCGCGCCTTGTCGGCCTCATCGACCGACTGGTAACCAAAATGGGTCGTCGTCATGGCCAGAACGGTCTCAGTGGCTGGCGCAGCCGTGGCCCGCTTTTTCAGGCATGGGCGAATCCCGCTCCACGCCTGCGGCGGCCAGGCGGGTTGTGTAATCGGCCCACAAGCGGTCCTGCTGTGAACCCAAAAAATAAAGGTACTCCCAGGAAAAAATGCCCGTGTCATGACCATCTGAAAACGCCGGCTGCACCGCATAGTTGCCCACCGGCTCCAGCCCGGTCAACGCGACCTCGCGCTTGCCGGTCTGCAGGACCTCTTGGCCAGGACCATGGCCCTGCACCTCGGCCGATGGCGAATAAATGCGCATCAGCTCAAATGGAATACGAAACGCCGCGCCGTCAGAAAAGTCAACCTCCAGCACCTTGGACGCGCTGTGCACCGTGATCGACTTCGGCGTTGGAGCGCCTGATTGCAAACCTGCCATGTTGTCCCCTGCCTGCCCCGCTCAGAAGCGGGCCGATAAATTGAGGTGAATTTTCTGGTCTCCGGCCTGCGGAATTCCCGAACCTGGCAGCAACGGTAACACGCTTCCGGTCAGGATCTGCGCCCAGTCCAGGCTAAAACCATACGATCCGCCAGCATATCGCAAGCCAAGGCCAGCGCCCACCAGCTGGTCCGTCGCCGGCTTGCCAGTCGCCGCATTGGCGTTGTTGTTGCTCAACCAGCCGCCATCGACAAAGCCCACCATACGCCAACCCGGCGCCAGCTCGCCAGTGCTGAGCTCAACGGTGGCGAACACGCCGCTGTCAGCCGAGAGCGGACGCTCACCTGTACCGCGCACCGAACTGGCGCCGCCAATACCAAATTGCTCGCCAGAGATCAGTGCATCCGGCGTGTATTGCAACTGCGTACGCAGGCTCAGCAGCCCGCCGCCACTCAGGGCTGCTGAATAATTGGCGCCAGCACGCAGCAGCTTCCAGTTCACCGTACTGATCCGGCTGGTCGTGGCGGCATTGCTGTCCTCAGTCTGGTAGGCCTGCAAGTCGTTGCCCGGACCGCCTGGCAGGTTGAAACTGAGCTCGGCGTTGTAACCCCAGGCCACCTTGTCAGCCTCGATCCGTGCGCTGTAGCCCAGTGTCAACGGGCGGCTCACCCGGTCGACCTTGCTGGGGTCAGCCACACCATTGATCAGCGCCACATTGAAGTTTTTCTGGTCCAGCCCTGCCGTGAGGAAGGCGCGCCGTCCACCGCGGGGCTCGAGGTAGTGGCTGTAATTGATGCCAAAGGTGCTGCCGGCCCCACTGCTGGTGAAGGCGCCAAAGCTGCCCACCACATCCGACTGGGTGTAGCTCATGCCAACGATGCCGCCCAAAGCATAGAGGGGAATGCGGTAGTTCAGCCCAAGCTGGGTCACATCCTTGATGCGCTCAGGGGCGGTGGTGTAGGCCAGTGACGCCTGGTGGTCGAGCCCCAACACATTGGCGTGCGCCGCCACCAGCGACACGCGGTTGTTGCCGGTGGAGTCAGAACCCGTATTGGACAAGCTGAACGACAGGCTCGTCGGGTCGCTCTCCTTGAGCAGCAGCTTGACGTCGATCCGGTCGGCCTCGTCCGACTCTTTGAGCGAGACCTGCACCTGCTTGCCCGGGTTCTCGTTGGCAATCGCGGTCTGCACCGCCAAGGTGCGAAAGTTGGGTGCCCGCCCCTCCTGCAGTTCGGGCAGGCTGGCACGCACATTGGCTTCGCTGTAGCGGCTGTTGCCTTCAACAACGATCTTGCCCAGCGCAAATTTAACGATCTCAAGCTTGACCAGGCCACCTAAATCTTGTGGTGCCAGCGACACCCGGTGCAGCTCAAAGCCGGCCACCTTGAGCGCGTTTTCAAGCTCCTCGGTGGCCTGCTGCAGGGTGATCAGGCTGCCCTCGCCAATAAAGCTGTCCAGCACCGCATTGATCTGGGCCGCAGAAATCGGCACATCACCGGTCACTTCAAAACCGCGAATCGGAAACCGGCTGGTGGCGCCAGTGGCCTGCGGCATGGCCGGCGCGGCGGCGGGTTCGGCGCTGGCTGCAGGGGCTGGTTGCGCCAACACCGACCCGCCAGCGAGCAGCACAGCCAGCGCCAAGGCAGCGCGTGGCCGACCACCGCCGTGAGCAACAAGGCTGAATGTGGGCCGGTAGGGCCTGGGGCGGGTTGGCTGGGTCATGGATCGGTCTGGGTGTGAAGCTTGTGTGCCTGCGAGCTCAACGGCACTGGTTACTGGGCTTCTCGCTCAGCTGCTTAATGACACCCTGCACGGCCGCATTGGTATTGCCGGGCAGGGGCACTTTGTCATATTGAATGAACAAGGGGATGCTGGCCGGTCGGCCAGTGCGCCCGTCCGCTGCAGCAAAACCGGTCTCACCGCGACCCAGGTGAATGGTTTCATTGCGAGAGGTCACCTCCACGTGGCCATCACGCACGGTGACGAACAGGCCGGGCTCATCGGGCGAGATCGCCGGGGCGGAAGGCGGCGAGGCTGAGGCGTTGCTGCTTGTGCTGGTGGCGGTACTGGTGGCTGGCGCGCCAGACGCCGGGGCATCGCTCTTGGCCTGGGTGTCAGCCTTGTCATCGGTCTTGCTGTCTGTTTTGCCATCAGCCGGTGCCGCAGCGGTCGGGGCCGGGGTCGCCTTGGCGGCGCCAAAAAGCTCCTTGGTGTTGACTGGCACCGTGTCGGGGCGGGGCAGGTTCTCCAGCGTGGGCGCGGTGATGGGGCGAATGACTGTGGCGCTCACAAACAGGCCTTGGCCCGACTGCAGCACCTGCAAGGCGGTCTGCCCATTGGGCGTGACTGCGATTGAGCCCAGCCAAGTGAAGAAACTGCAACTACCCGTACTGCCACAGTCCAAGTCCAGCCCGGTGCCACGGATGCCGATGGTGGCGGTTGAGGTCGTGAAGTTCACATTGCGTGTATTGGCCTTGCCCACATAGCCGGTCAAAGCGCGCATGGTGCCGGTCAACAAGGACACAAAGAACCGGCCGTCTTCGGGGTTCTTTTCGTCATAGACAAAATTTTCGACCACGAACCGGGTGCTCGCACCCAGGGTCAACCGGCTGTCATCACGAAACACCAACACTGCCTTGGCGCCAGCACCCGTCTCCACCCGCTCACCCACATACACGCTGCCGCCAACCACCAACCGGCGACGTGCACCGGCCAGATCCAACGCTGCAATATCGCCCGTCGCTACGACCACCTTGGCGCTGGCGGTCACGGCGTTGGGGCTGGCCTGCTGGTTCACTTTGGATGACTCGGCCTTACAGTCCTGGCCGCACAACCGGGCGTCAAAGTCAGTGCCCCGAATACCGATGGTGGCTGTGGCGGTCTGTACTTTGGCCGACTCAGGAGAGCCCTTGGCGATCAAGCCGGTGACGGTACGAAAGCCGCCGCGCAGCAGTTGCAGCACCATGCTGTTGTCTTCGGCCACGGCAGTTTCGGTGTATTTGAACGCCTGCACCACCATCTCTGAGTTGGGCCGCAGCGTCATGCGCGTGCCGTCCTGCAGCTTGAAGATCACCGTGGCGCCCTCACCGGTAGTCAAGCGGTCACCCTCCTTCAGGGCCAAGCCCTTGCCCATGGCACGCGGCAGTTGCGCACCCGTCTGAGCAAACGCCACGCCGCGCACAAACTCGACCTCGCCGGCCTGTTGCGCGTACGCCCCATGCGGCAAAGCCAGCAGCACGGCCAGCAAAGGCAGCCACAAGATAGGGCGCCGCAGACGGCAGATTAGCCCGAGCAAGGCGCTCATCCCGGCGTGCAAGCGTTGCCCCCGATCACAACTTCAGTCTTCTCTTTCTCTTTTTCTTTTTCCTTCTCTTTGGCCTTTTCTTGCGCGCCTTCAGCGGTTTTTTCACCCGTGGCCTCGGCATCGGCAGCGTTGGCCTTGGCGGCGGGTTCGGCATCTGCGGTGCTGCTCTTGGCCGCTGGGGCGGGCGAGGCCACCGCCAGGGGTTCGCTCAGCGCTTTTTCGAACACCTCCAGAAAAGAGGTCACAAAATTGGTAGGCGCCTCTACCAACACCACCGGCTTGACCAATTGGGGCGGCGCTGTCACGGCCAAGCCATTCAACAAGTAACTGATCGACTTGGCATCGCTGGTGGCGCCGCTACCAAAACTAAGGACGCCGCCCGTGCCAGCCGTTCCCGCACTCGCGGTGACAGCTAAAGCGGCGCTGATGGCGCTGTTTTGCACCAGGTTATTGGCTGCCGCCAAGGTCACAGAACCACTGGTAGAGACGATACTGCCATCAAGTGTGACGTTACCAGCGCTCGTAAGATTGGTGGCCGTCAGGTTGATGTCGCCCAGAGCCTGCACGCCAGTTGAGCCAATGGTCAGCGGGCTGTTGGCCGTCAGAGAGATCGAGCCGCTCGGGGCAGCGATGGCACCGCTGCTGCTGATGCCGCCGGTATTGTTAATCACGATGTTGCCCAGGCTGGACAGCAGCCCTCGCACATCAAGCAAGCCTGTGTTGGTAAACGACAGGTCGCCGGTGCTGTTGGCCGTGAATGCGCTGACACGGTTGCCGGCATCGTTAAGTACCGTCGAACCTGCTGCCTGCGTTGCCAACAGGCCAGTGGTCACCAGGGCGCCAGCCTGGCTGATGGCGCCATTTTGGGCGGTAAGTTTGATACCAGCCGCGCTGATGGCACCCACATTCAGATTACCCGTCAACTGGGTGATATCGGCCGCCCCGCCCAGGTTGATGTTGCCGCCAGTTTGGCTAAAGCTGGTGCTGACCGTCAGGGCGCCGGTGCCAGACAGGATGCCGCCCGTCTGGCTGTAGCTTGGGGTGCTCAGGCTGTTGGCGACAGCCAGGCTACCGCCGGTCAGGTTCAATGCGCCCGCGCTGCTCAGGCTGCGCAGCTGGGTCGCGCCAGCATCACTGTCAAACTGGACGGTGACACCCGTCGGGATGCTGACATCCAACACATTGGCCCGATCAGGGATGGCATCCCAATTGGCCGGGTTGCTCCAGGCGCCAGTCGTGCCGGCGATCCAGGTGGAGAGGCCTCGTTGCGCAATGCTGGCGCTCAGCAGGCTGTTGTCGCTCAAGGTGTAGTTGCCAGCAAGACCACCCGTCACGCTGTCGTCGCCCAG
>CAJAXU010000433.1 GCA_903948045.1 uncultured beta proteobacterium
ACGCCGCTGCGCCTCAGGGTCTGCATGGGCTCGTCTTTCATGTGAAAAATATACAGCCCGCCGCCAAGTGCACGTCTTCGGCGCGCCTCTTGCGAGAGCAAGTGGGCGCCAGCCAGATCAAGAAAATTGATGCCTGATGCCACCAGCAGCAGATGCCGGTGCATCGGCTCGCGCGCGTCAATCTGTTGCAGTGCGTCTTGTAAATGGTTGACCGCCCCAAAGAATATCGAACCGTTGAGGCGCACAATCTTGAGTTGTGGGCAGTCTGGCAGACCGGTAGCCGCACTGAAGGCCGGCGGCCACTGCCCCGGAAAGGGCTTGACGTCTTCCAGCCCGGGCCGGGAGGTACGGTTCAGGTACAGCAGCAAAGACAACAGCACGCCCGCGTAAATGGCGAATTCCAGTTGCAGCGTCAAAGTTGCCACAAAAGTGACGCCCAATACTGCCGTTTCCTGCCGGCTGGCGCGCAGGATCTCGGCAATCTGGTGAAAGTCAATCAGGCCCCAGGCCACGACAAACAGGATGCCGGCCATGGCCGCAGTTGGCAGGTACTCGGCCAGCGGCGCCAGAAACAGCAGTATCAGCAACAAGGACACCGCGGAAAAAACAGTCGACAGGGGCGTCTTGGCACCTGCGGCGTAGTTCAGCCCGCTGCGATTGAACGAGCCACTGGAGGCATAGCCTGAGAAAAAACTGCCGGCCAGGTTGGACAGGCCTTGGCCAATGAACTCCTGGTTGCCGTCGATCCGCTGACCACTCTTGATGGCCATGGCACGCGCAATTGACACAGCCTCGGTCAGGGCCAGCAAGGCCACCGCCATCGCCACTGGCACCAGCTTCTCGAGAGTAGTCCATGAAAAGTCTGGGCTGGACAAAGGCGGCATGCCAATGCGCAGCGCGCCGATGCTGCCGATACCGGTATGAGCCGAACCCCAGTGCTGATTGAACAGCAGCGCCAACAGGCTGCCCACCAGCAGGGCGAGAATCATGTGCGGCCAACGTGGCCACCACCGCTTGGCCGCCACGCTGGCCAGCACCGTCACCACGGCTACGCCGGTGATGAACGGGTTGACCTCCCCCAGGTGTTGCAGCAAACCCTGCATCACCTCATAGGGCGATGCACCGCGGGCAATCGGTAGTCCAAAGAAATTTTTCACCTGGCTCATGGCGATCAAAACAGCGGCCCCCGCTGTGAAGCCAACCACCACCGTGTGAGACACAAAGTTGACCAGCGTGCCAAGGCGCAGCACACCCAACAGCAGTTGAAAAAGCCCCACCAGAAACGTCAGCGTCAGCACCAAAGTCACGTAGTCAGGACTGCCGGCCGGCGCCAGCGGGCTCATCGTGGCGAACACCACAATCGATATCGCCGTGGTCGGGCCCGACACCAAGTGCCAAGACGAACCCCACAGGGCCGCGACGATCGCCGGCCACATGGCGGCATACAAGCCATATTCAGGCGGCATGCCCGCAATCGTGGCAAAGGCCACGCCCTGCGGCACCAGAATGAGCCCACCGGTCAGGCCCGCGATCAAGTCAGCACGCAGGGTTTGCCGGTTGACGCGCGGCCACCAGCGCAGAAAGGGCAGCATGGATTTCAAAAAATAGCTCCT
>CAJAXU010000434.1 GCA_903948045.1 uncultured beta proteobacterium
GGTGGTAATCGGTGATACCACCGTCTTAGTAAGCGCCGGCTGGCGCGCCCGGAATGCCGGTGACCGAGCGCAAAACAAAGGGTATAGAACAACTGGCCTGTAGCGCCGGCTGGAAATTTGCGGCGCTCAAAGCCACCCGGCGGGTGGGAAAGTCGTCGCTGGCAAAAGGCAAATCAGCGCCCGGGCTGGAGAACACCACCCGCTCCAGCCAGGCGCCCAGAGCCCGGCGATAGACGGCATTACTCAGGTACGCGCCCAAGTAGCCCATCGGCGTGCGCCAGGGGTGCTCGGTGCGCAGCAACTGGCGCCCGTGCGACGCCAAAATGTGCAGGCGGTAGCGCGGATGGCCGAGCACCCTAGCCTCTTGCCCACCAAAAAAAGCCGCCAGGTTTTGTCCAAACAGGGCGCTGACCCGCTCTGCCGCCGGGCGCTTCTCGCCGGGCTGCAGGTCGTAATGCTGATGAATATAGTCATGCTCCAAACGGGCAAAAGCCGCCGCCGGCTGCTCCAGGCAGGCCGTGGCCATACGCCAGGCGCCAATCGACGCCCCGACCAGATCGACCGGCTGAGCACTGTTGGCCAACCAATGGCCAAACAGAAAACGGTCCAGCGGGCCCAGGATCAGGCCCTTGGGCCCGCCCGCGGCGCCCGCCACAGTGCTGATGTCTTGCGGTTGCAACCCGTGACGCCTGATTTGGCGCAGGGCCCCTGGCCCGACATGGATCCGCAGCGCCCGCACCACAGCCTCAAGCCCGGCCGCGGCCAGTCCCCTGGGCCGACCAGTCAATGGGGTCTTGCTGCAAGACCATGTCGATATCCAGCCCCAGGACCTCACCCACCGAGCCCGGAAAGGTGTCGGCCAGCGCCTGTTCGGACAATTTGGCTTCTTTGGCGCGCGCCCGCCAGGTCGCCAGGTGGATCACACCGGCCAGCGGCTCGAAAACGTCGTTGTCAAAGGGCGCGTACTGGTGTGCCAGTGCATCCACGATCGATTCCGGCAGATGCCACTGGCCAGCCAGGCCCGCACCGACTTGGGCGTAGCAATAGCCCAATTGGCGTCGCTCCAGCCGGGCACGGCGCAGGTCCAGGGGCCCGACAGCTCCGTCCAGGTTCAGCGCTTGCGGCGTCATGGCCATGTGCATGGCCAACTCGCCCACCGCATGAATCAGACCGCAGGTGAAAGCCGCCTGCTGGTTCTGCCGCACCACGCCGGCCAGGGAACGCGACAACTTGGCCACGTTCAGGCTGTAGGTCCAGAATTGCAGCAAGTCGATGCCAGGCACTGCGCGCAGGGAGGCGGTGGTCGCGGCCTCGGCCGCCATGGCGCGAACCTGCGCCAAGCCCAGGATCGCCAGAGCCTCGGACACACTGTTGATCTTGCCGGCCATTTTGAAAAAGCTTGAATTCGACCATTGCAGCAGGCGCGCGGTCAGCGCCATATCCGTGCTGATCAGCTGGTTGACTCTGCGTAGGTCAGGCTCGGCCTGGTCCAGCTCGCTCAGCAGCAAGGCCACCACCCGCGGAATACTGGGTAGCACGAATTGGGTGGCGAGCAGCTCGGCAAGTTGCATGGCGGCGCGGGTCCGTACGTTTCAGGGCTGCTTGAGCTTGGCAAACGCCGACGACATCGCGTTAGCGCCAACGTTTGCCACCGGCATCGCCGCGCCGCCGTGGCGCGCGCGCTGGCCCGGGCCAGCGCCTTCAAATCGATTCGAGCCCGGCGCCTCACGCCGTACCGGCGCTGCGCCGAGCTTCATGGTCAGGGCGATGCGCTTGCGCGCCACATCGACCTCCAGCACCTGCACCCGGACGATGTCGCCAGTCTTGACCACCTCATGCGGGTCAGTCACGAATTTGTGGCTGAGCTGGCTTACATGCACCAGCCCATCCTGGTGAACGCCCAGGTCCACAAAGGCGCCAAAAGCCGCCACATTGCTGACGGTGCCCTCCAGCACCATGCCCGGTTTAAGGTCTGACAGGCCCTGTACCCCATCTGTGAGTCGGGCGACCTTGAAATCGGGTCGTGGGTCGCGGCCTGGCTTTTCCAGCTCACTCAGGATGTCGCGCACGGTCACCACGCCGAACTGGGCATTGGCAAACAATTCAGGCCTGAGCGTCTTGAGCATCTCGGCACGGCCCATCAAACCAGCCACGGCCGCGCCGGTGTGAGCCATGATCTGTTGCACCACCGGGTAGGTCTCCGGGTGAACGCCGGTCTGATCCAGCGGGTTGTCGCCACCACGGATGCGTAAAAAACCGGCACTCTGCTCAAAGGTCTTGCTGCCCAGGCCGCTAACCTGCAGCAGTTGCTGGCGGTTGGCAAAGGCGCCGTGGGTGTCACGCCAGTGCACCACGGCACGGGCCACATGGCGCGACAGGCCCGACACCCGCGCCAGCAGCGGCTCACTGGCGGTGTTCAGGTCCACACCGACGGCGTTCACACAGTCTTCCACCACCGCGTCCAGCGTGCGCGCCAGCTCGCCCTGGTTGACATCGTGCTGGTACTGGCCCACGCCAATGGCCTTGGGTTCGATCTTGACCAGCTCCGCCAGCGGGTCCTGCAGCCGGCGCGCAATGCTGGCGGCCCCGCGCAGGCTCACATCCACGTCCGGCATTTCCTGCGAGGCAAATTCGCTGGCGGAATACACCGAGGCGCCAGCTTCACTCACCACCACCTTGTCGATATGCCGATCGTCGTGGCCGGCCAAGCGTGCGATCAGCTCGCCCGCCAGTTTGTCGGTTTCGCGGCTGGCCGTGCCATTGCCGATGGCGATCAGGGTCACGCCATGGCGTTCGCACAGGCCGGCGAGCGCGTGCAGCGCGCCGTCCCAATCACGCCGCGGTTCGTGGGGAAACACGGTGGCTGTGGCAACCAGCTTGCCGGTGGCATCCACCACCGCCACTTTGACACCGGTGCGGATGCCGGGGTCTAGCCCCATCACCACGCATGGTCCAGCAGGCGCGGCCAGCAGCAAATCGCGCAGGTTGTCGGCAAACACCTTGATCGCCACCTGCTCCGCCTCCTCGCGCAGCCGGGCCAGTAAATCGCGCTCGATCGACAGACTGAGCTTGACACGCCAGGTCCAGGCCACGCATTTGCGCAGGAAATCGTCGCCCGGTCGACCCTGATGACGCCACCCCAGGCGCAGCGCGATCCGCGCCTCGGCCAGCGAAACCACCGGAGCCGCTCTTGTTTTTATAGCTACATCGCCATGCTGGACGGGGGCTGGCACCGCTTCAGGCTCTGGTAGCACGAGCCGGGCGTCCAGCAGCTCCAGGGCCCGACCGCGCATCACCGCCAACGCCCGGTGGGACGGCACGCGCCCGATCGGCTCGTCGTACTCAAAGTAATCGCGAAACTTGGCCACCTCGGCCTGTTGCTCGTCGCGGCCCTCACGCAGCCGGCTCTGAAACACACCCTCTTGCCATAGCCATTGGCGCAGCTCTTGCAGCAATGTGGCTTGGTCGGCCCAGCGTTCACTCAGGATATCGCGCACCCCGTCCAGCACCGCCGCGACGCTGGTGAAGTCGTCGCCAGCCTCGTTCTTGTCGGGTCGAACGAAAACCAGGGCCTGCGTCTGGGGTACCAGCATCGGGTCTGCCCACAACAGGTCGGCCAGTGGTTCGAGCCCGGCCTCGCGCGCGATCTGGCCTTTGGTGCGGCGCTTTTGCTTGAACGGCAGGTAGAGGTCTTCCAGCGCCTGCTTGGTGGCGGCCCCGTGCAGGGCGGCCCGCAAGGCCAGCGTCATCTTGCCCTGCTCTTCGATGCTCTGCAGCACCACCTGCAGGCGCTCATGCAGCTCGCGCAGGTAGCTCAGCCGAGCCTCCAGCTCGCGCAACTGAATGTCATCCAGGCCGCCCGTGGCCTCTTTGCGGTATCGGGCAATGAAGGGGACGGTGGCGCCACCGTCGAGCAGGTCGACCGCCACCTGCACCTGGGCCGGAGACACCCGAATTTCCTGCGCAATTTGCGCGACGATATGTTGCATGAACGGTTGGTTTGGCGCTCAACCTGGCGCCGCTGGAGAAAGACACATTTTGAAAGCGGGAAGTGTGCCATAGCGCAGGGCCTGGCCATGGGCCCGTTTGGGTTGTGCTCGACACAGTTCCGGCGCAAGAGGCTTCAGGATGACGTCGCTGTAGGAAGAAACCTGACACGCAGTTTAGCCACCGGCTGACAGTGGATTTTGTAACAGCTGATTACAGTCAATTCAAGCCTGATCCGAAAGCGCCATTGAGCCGGCCGGACCCAACAACCAGCCCAGAGAAAGCAAACCCGTCATGTTTCAATCCATGAATACAGCCTCAGGTCTCGCCCCCTCGCTGGGACGAATGCCACCGCTGCGCACTGTCGAAGCCCGGCACACTGAGATGACCGAGGAATTGCTGCCCTTCACCCTGCGACTGGTCCAAACGCCTGAACAACTGGCAAAGGCCGTCGAGATTCGGCACAGTGCTTACGCCAGACATTTGCCCGAATTTGCCCAAACACTGAAAGAGCCCGAGTCGGCGGACGCTGAGGATGGCGTGGTGGTGCTGCTGGCCGAATCCAAGCTGGACGGGTCACCGCTGGGGACGATGCGCATCCAGACCAATGACTTCAAGCCGCTATGCCTTGAACAGTCGGTTGAACTCCCAGACTGGCTGCGCACGCGACGGCTAGCCGAGGCCACGCGGCTGGCCGTCACCAACGACAAGGTGTCACGGCTGGTCAAGGCCGTCATGTTCAAAGCCTACTTCGCGTACTGCCGACAAATCGGAATCGAGTGGCTGGTGATCGCCGGACGCTCGCCAATGGATCGTCAGTATGACCGCATGCTGTTCAAAGACGTTTTTCCAGAGTTGGGCTACATCCCATTGCAACATGCAGGCAATTTGCCGCATCGGGTGATGTCTTTCCACTTGGCCAAAGCCGAAGAACACGGCGGGGTTGCCCAGCACCCCATGTTTGACTTTTTTTTCCGCACCCACCACCCCGACATGGACTTGACGCCATCCCTGAGCGCGATGGCCGCCAGTAACCCCCGACATGTGATTCAAAACCAGTTGCTGCCAGCGTCATTTGCGTTGAGTCCTGAGCAAAAAACTCAGGTTGCACATCAAATATTTCAAGCAAGTCCATGATTCATATGTTGTTTGAATAAAACAGAAAACTATGAAATTGATTGTCAACGCCATCGATAAGGAGCAATTTCGACTACATTGAGTGACACATATTGCATTCAACACATAGGTAGACGCATGGTTTTCCGGTTGAGATCCCTTTAACGTGAGCACCTTGACCGCCATCGTCAACAGGCGCTTGATGCGACTGAACCCGCTGCTCGAGAAGGGCCTCTACGTCCTCTCCACATTTGCGACACCGCTGGTGCTGGCGCTGTTTTCACTGATTGCGATGTTCGCCTGGGAGACCCAGTACCCGGCGAGTGAGCCGAAAACCCTCAATTTCAAGGTGCTGCAGGGGAGCAGCGAACTGTCAGACCCCGCGGTGGCGTCACAACGACTGCTTGAGCAACCCCTGACGCCCTACCGCGAGACACAGCTGTCAGAAGAGGCGTTCTGGCTTGCCATTACGGTTCCAGCAGCCGGTTCACTGGAGCCGCATTCCCTCGAGTTTCCGTCACGACACATCTCCGACATTGCCTGTTGGGAGGGCGGGCCGCCCAGTGCGCTCGGGGTGGCCAGCCGCCACGCAGACTCAGGCAGGCTTGCATCGGTTAAGGCCGGTTTCGCGCTGGACCTCAAACAGGCCAATGAAGCGGCCAATGTGCTCTGTCGCATCCGGTCAGTCGGCCCGGCACGGTTATCCGTGAAGCTCTGGAAAACAGATGATCTGACTGTCAACAACCGAGAGTTCCACCGAAAATCAGGTCTGCTCGATGGTGGCATCATCGTGCTCGCACTTTTTGTCCTGGTGACCGCCATGGTCAACCGCAGCGGCCTGTACCTATTGTTCGCCGCATGGCTGGTGGTCAACTTGCGCATGGGAGCGCTATCGGTCGGATGGGACACCCAATGGCTGGGTAACGAGGTGCCGCAGGAATGGGTCCAGCGCATGCGCTTGATGACAACCTCGGTGTACTACCTGCTGACCGCGAGTCTTTTCAGCACGCTGTTCCATGATGACCTCAAAGCATTGAAGTCTCGCAAGTTGTTGCGGCTTGGCCAGTGGACCTGCATTCCGCTTCTCATCCTCTCTGCGCTCTTGAGCTATCGAGACTATTTGCCACTGCTGTGGATATCCACCGGCCTGTGCATCTTCATCCTGATTTACTACTTGGCGCAGATATTGATCAAGTCCCGCTCCAGGGTCGCCATCTGGTACAGCGCGGGTATCGCGGTTACCCTGATCGCCAGTTTCTCAGAGATCATCTCAGCGGCACTCGGGGCAAGGGGCCTGATTGGTTCGGTCAATAGCGTCACCGCAGCCCTGTCATCGAGCCTGCTGACCGCCCTGGCGATTGCCCAACAGATGCGCCAGGAACACGAGCAGCGGCTCGCCGTGCAGGCTGAGTTGGAGCACACCTTTGAAGCGATGCCGATTGGCCTGTTCACCCTGGACATGGAGGGACGTTTTCTGAGCGCCAATCCTGCGTTGATCAGCATGCTGGGGCGACGGGTGCTAACTGATGGCAGCAACAGCTGGCACCAGTATTTTGAGGACGGTGCCTGGACCCAGTTGCACCAGATGGTCTATTCACAGCGGGTGGACGAGCAGGAAACAAAAACGCCGGTGACGCCACCGGGCTTCGGACCTTCCCTGCAACCTGAGGCGATCGAGGCACAGCGCGGCGCGACCTTGACCGAACTGGAGATCAAAGGCCGCAGTGCGTCCGGTTTGCTGGGCACCAAGCGCTTTCTGGTCAAGGCCACGCTGGCACGCGACAAGATTGAAGGCTCGCTGCAGGACGTCACCGAAAAGTCCAAGGCAACCGAAGACCTGTACTTTTTGGCCAACCATGACTCCCTGACCAAGGTGCTGAACCGCCGTGGTATCGAGCGGGTGCTCAACGGCGCCATCCACCAGCTGTCAGGCGGGCGCGCCATGGGGCTGGCCTATCTGGACCTGGATCGCTTCAAGCTGATCAATGACCTGTTCGGCCATGGCGTGGGCGATGAGGTCTTGCAACAGGTTTGCAAGCGCGTGACCGACATGTTGCCAAGCGATATCCAGTTTGGGCGGGTAGGTGGCGACGAATTTGTGATCGTGTTTCGGAATACCCCGATTGCCATGGCCACCCACATGTGCCAAGGCATTGTGGACAGCATTGGCACCCGGCCCTACCGGGTGGGCGGCAAAGCCTTTTATGTGCGTGGCTCGATTGGACTGATCGAGGTCAACGCTGATATGGCCTTCAAAGACGCGATTTCCACCTCCGACCGGGCCTGCCGCCAAGCCAAAGCCGCCAACAGCGGTGGTCTGGTGGTGTATGAAAAATACGCCGTGGCGTTCCAACAGCACGAAGCCGAGCTCAAGCTGATTTCGCAGCTCTCCACCAGCTCGGCCACGGTGGGGCTGTACCTGGAAATGCAGCCCATCATGTCGCTGACTGCACCGCATGAATCGCTGAACTTTGAAGTCCTGCTGCGAATGAAAGACCCTGAGGGCAATGTTGTGCCCACCGAGCGCTTGATCGCCGCCGGTGAAGCCAGTGGCCGCATGGCGGTGATTGACCGCTGGGTGCTCACGTCTACCCTGGCTTGGCTGGACCAGCACCAGGACCAACTTAAACACACCCGCTTTGTCTGCATGAACCTCAGCGGCGCCTCACTCAACGACGAAAAGTTTTTGCAGGACGTGTACGAACTGCTGGAGAAGAACCGCCACATCGTGGGCCAGCTTTGCCTGGAGATCACGGAAAGCGTGGCCCTGCACGACCTCGACAACACCCGCACCTTTGTCAATAAGGTCAGGCGCATTGGCGCGCGGGTGGCATTGGACGACTTTGGCGCGGGTTACACCTCATTTTCTTACTTGAAAGAAATCACCGCCGACCTGCTGAAGATCGATGGCAGCTTCATCGTCAACATGAACCAGCATCCGGCCAACATCGCCATCGTCGAGGCGATCGTCAACCTGGCCAAAAACCTGGGGATGAAAGTGATCGCCGAGTGGGCCGAGGACAACGCCACAGTGCAGACCCTGATCGACATTGGTGTCGACTATGTGCAGGGCTTTGTGGTGTCGCGCTCGCAGCACCCAG
This sequence comes from uncultured beta proteobacterium, assembly GCA_903948045.1. GTDB lineage: Bacteria > Pseudomonadota > Gammaproteobacteria > Burkholderiales > Burkholderiaceae_C > Rhodoferax. Next base: position 8,205 of record CAJAXU010000434.1, read on the forward strand.
ACAAAATGCTGCTGGCCACCTCATCGGCCGGCTTCATCCGGGACGAAGAACTCACCCTCATGATGAACCAGATTGGCAGGCCCGAGCCGGCCCTCAATCAAGTCGACCTGTTTGCCGATCACTCAGCCACCCGGCTGCATTAAGACCGCTGGAGCTCACAGCAGGCCCCGAACAGCGGCCTGACTGACCGCCTGGGCACGGCTGCGGACCTGCAGCTTGCGGTAGATGTTTTTCACATGCGCGTTCACCGTCTGGTGGCTGATCGTCAGCCGCACCCCGATCTCGGGGCTGGTGTAGCCTGATGCCACCAACTTGAGCACGGCGCGCTCCCGCTCAGACAGCGTGTCCTGCTGCCGGGCCATGCCACCAGCCAGGGTCGAGGGCTGTGGCTCCAGCTTGCGCAGCAGACGGCGCGCCAGGTTCGGCGTGATCGATGCGCCACCATTGACCACCTGCAACACCGATTGCGCAAAATTGCCGAACCAGGAGTTTTTGACCAGGTAGCCCGTCGCGCCCAGCTCGAACGCGTGCAGGGCATGCTGTTCGTCGTCAGATGCCGAAATCACCACCAGCTCGGCAAAGGGACGCAGGGTTTTGACATGGGCCATCAGGTCAAAGCCCGTGCCATCTCCCAGGTTCAAATCCACCAGCAGCACATCAAAATCATGCAAGGCCGCCAGGCGACGGCCTTCTCGCACGCTGGCGGCCTGTGCCACCAGGCTGACACGCGGGTCGGCCAGCAAGTCTTGTGCAATGACAAAACGCATGTGCGCATCATCCTCTGCCAGCAGCACCCGTGTCGGCCGGGCTGTCTGCCCACTGAGGAAATCCGGCCAAAGCGCAGGCACGCCCGGCACCATGGCGAACTGATGCCCCACCTTTTCACCCAATTTGGAACCTGACGACGATCCCTGCTTTGGCTCAGCCAGCTTGTTCACACACACCCCCACTTTGATTCATATTGGTCACACGGCGTTACCACTTGGGTTCGGACTAAGCTTTTGCTTACGTTCGCTGGCATGGCGCCTTGGCCCGCCCCCTTGTGGACAGGGCTCAGCGTAGCCGGCCAGCGTGCGTTCGCGAATACCCAGATGCACCTGAAGGCGGTACAAAAAATCAGGTAATACCGCCAGAGATGCCGAGCACTTGTCAAAAAAAGTTACACACTGTTACTGTCCTTACAGGTGGTGACTACCCCGTTAACAAGCAGGCCAAACCGGGCGCCTGACAGATGCGCCAGCCCTTGTTGCAGCAGGCCTGATCGTCACCAACGCGGTACCCCATTGACGCAATAGCCCGCGAGCCGCCTCGTGACGACACTGACCCCAGACAACGCAGAACCCAGAGCCAAAGCCCCAGGGCCAGGCTCTTGTTACAGGCAATGTCTACCAAGCCGGTGGCCACGGCATCCCGCCGCGGTCACCAAAAAAGTGTAAGTCAACCTTGTATAGGAAACCATCATGAAAAAACTCTCCATCCTCGCTCTGGCCCTGCTCGCATCGTCCGCTTTCGCCAGCGGCGGTGGCAACGGTCAAGGCAATGGCGGTGGCAACGGCGGTGGCGGCCCAACCGTCGGATCCAGCGTCTCGATTGGCAGCACCTCGCGTCAAGGCGTGGCCATGATCTTCTCGGCCGTACGCAACCAGGCTGACGGCAATGGCGCCGTGGCCCAGCAAAATGTGTCGAGCAATTCTGGCAATGTGACGATTGACGGCGGCAGCTCTGACCAACTGACGATCGGTGCGGCGTCTGATATTTCGAACCGTGCCCTGGGTGCCAACAGCATGGCCAGCCAAAACGTGTCATCCAATGTCGGTCAGGTCACGATCAGGGGTGCCTCGACCCAGGTCACAGCCCTGCTCGGTTCGTACGTCGGCAATGTGGCGCATGCCAACGCCATGGCCGTGCAAAACCTGGCCAGCAACAACGGCTGCGTGATCTGTGATGGCGGCACCACTGTCGGTGGCCACGGCCGCTGATCAAGCCGGCTCAACACCGCCGAGACCAGCGCACTGATCCCGGCGGCTTGTGAGGGTGTCTTTCGTGCTTGGACGGAGGGCACCCTCCCTTCTTTTCAGACCTTGGAGGCTTCTCATGACACACCGGCGTTTTCTCCCCTGCCTGATTCTGACCCTCTGCGGAACCGGTGGCCTGAGTGCGCTTGCAGCGCCCGGGGAAGACTTGGTCATCCTGTCCAGCCCGTTCGAACACCTGTCGTTGCCCGGCCCAGCCGCGCCCAAATCCGGCAACTTGCTGGGGCAGACCGATATGCCTGCCTGGATGCGGGCACGCGTCACCCGCTACGAGGCCAAAGCCTTTTCTGCCAGCGCTGACGACGGCAGCATGTTCACCGACAACGACACGGTGAACACGGCCAACGCCATCGGCTTGCGCAAGACCTGTGTGCAGGAAATTGGCAGCAACACGACCAACGCCAATAACAACTTCAACCGCTACGGCCCCACCAACCAGCAGCAGATCGTGGTGCTGCGGGGCGACTTGGTCAACATCTGCAAATAGGAACACCCCATGCAAACGCCAGACACAGGGGCCTCCGCGCCCTCACCTTGGAGACGCGCAGCAGGCTGGGCCATCACAGCAACTCTGTTGCTGCTGGTGGGCTGCGCCGCGCCACTCGATGCGCGAAAAGACAGCGACTTTCAGACCTATGCCAACACGGCTGACCGCCCCAGTGTGCGACCGGTACGGTCGATCTCCAGCTTCTCGGATTCACTGATGTGCATGGACCGGCTGTTCCGCGATGCCGAACTGCCCACCACGCTGATCACCAGCAAACAGATCCCCGATATTTCCAACCGGGTGCCGGTGGCGACAAAGGACATGGTGATCACGGCGCTGTCGCAGATGTCACGTCTGAGCAACGCCTTCCGCTTCGTTGATTACGAGGTGGACATCTCGCGCCAGGACACGGTGCAAAACCTGACCACCATCCTGCTCAACAACAACCAGATACAGCTGCAACGGCCGGCGCTGTATGTGTCGGGCTCTGTGGCCTTTGTCGACCAGAACGTGGTCAATAACCGATTTGACGTAGGCACCTCGGCCTCAAGGCTGGAAACCGGCTACAGCCGCAATCGAAACGCCACGGTGATTGGCCTGGAACTGCACCTGGGAGACTTCCGCACCCGCACCATCATCCCCGGGCTCGATTCGGCCAATGAGGTGGTCATCAGCAACAGCGGCCAGGGCCTGGATCTGGCCGGCCGCATTGGCGACTACGGCTGGCAGTTCAATGTCGGGCGCGACTATGCGCAGGGCTCCGGGGCTGCCATCCGAACCCTGGTGGAGTTGGCCACGATTGAGCTCACTGGCAAATGGGCCCGTGTGCCCTACTGGCAGTGCCTGACGCTGGAGCAGAACCACCCCGAATTTCAGCGTCAGCTGCGCGACTGGTATGACGAAGGTGAGGCCGCCATCCACCAGGGTCTGGTCAAGCGCTCGCTCATCAGTGCCGGTTACCTGGGCGCGCAGGCCGACAAACTGCTGGCCAACAGCACCGAGTTCCGTCTTGCGGTGGCCCGCTTTCAGGCCGACCAGGGCATGGTGGTCAATGGGGTGGTCGACTTTGCCACCTATGAGCGGGCTCTGCGCGGCTTCGTGATCCTGGGGGCCGACGGCCGGCTCACCCGGGTCGGCTGGCGCGCCACCAGCGCTGAACCGACCCCGGCCACCGACCCCAAATCCGGCTCGCATGTGGTGGCCGGGACCGACGGGGTACGCAGCTACGGGGCCGGGCCCGAAGCCCTCAGGCTCAACCTGCAGGTTGAAAACCTGGTGCCCGACCGCTCGGTGTTTGAGAGCGGCGACCAGATCTTCCTCTCGGCCACGGTCTCACGGGCCGCCTACCTGTACTGCTACATGAACGAGGCCGGGGGCAATTTGATCCGCTTGCTGCCCAATGCCACCCACCCGCAGGCCATGGTGTCGGCCAACCAGACGATACGTATCCCGGACTGGATGAGCCCGACCCCTGGCTTCCTGCTCGATGCCGGCTTACCCGGCCAGGAGGCGGTGATGTGCCTGGCGACCGCGACCGATGCCACACCGCTGTTGCCCGCCGCGTTACAGGGCCCGGCACTGCGGGTGATCGAGGGTTACCGGGGCGTGGGCAGCGTTAAGCAGGCTTTTGTCACGGCACTGGGCGGCCAAGAGCTGTCCGAGCAGACGGCGCAATGGCGGGTCATTCCCCGCCAGGGCAACAGTCGCTGACCATGGCCGCGTTGCCAATCACAGTGAGGTTACTGGCGCTCATGCTTGCTCTCCCCATGACCTGGGCCCTGGCCCAAGCGCCGATGGCCGCGCTGCCAGTGATGGGCGCCCCCATGGCTGAGCCCGTGGCGGCCAGACCGCAGGACCGCGTGCAGGATCCACAGCTGCGCCAAGCCCTGCAGGACCTGGAAAACCAGGCCGCCAGCGGGGCGCCGGCGGAACGGGCCCGGGCCGCCTGGCTGCTCGGCCTGATCCACCTGCACGGTGCCGGCGTTGGCCAGGCACCCGCTCTGGCGGTCAACTGGTTTGAAATGGCCCAGACGCTGGGCGAACCGTGGGCGCCGGCTGGCCTGGCCTGGTGCGAGCTGGAGGGCTGTCAGGGCACGGCCAACCCGGCAGCGGCCAGGCGCTGGGTCGTGGCCCTGCGACGCTTCAATCTACCGCGCGCCCAATACCTGGAGTGGCTGCTGGACAGCCGGCTGGCACCGTTGCAGGTGGCCACGCCGCAACGCTGGCCTGGCACGGCGCCGCCCACGCCGCCAACCAGCCCGCTGCTGAGGCAGGCCGCACAGGGCGGCGATATTCACGCCATGATCGAACTCGGCCTGCAAAGCGTAGCGGCGCAACAGCTGCCCGAGGCCCTGGGGCATTTTGAGGATGCCGCGCCACGTTCAGCGGTTGCCGTCAACAACGCATTGCTGGTGCGCGAGCGCCTGCAGGCGCAGCGCGACGCCACACGTGCCCAGCCCATGGAGGCCGAGGCCCTGCTGGCCGCAGCACGCCGCAGCCACCGCGGTGAAGGCGTACCGGCTAACTATGTGGAAGCGATCCGGCTGTACCAGCTGGCCAAGTTGCGCGGCAGTGTCGAAGCGCAAAAAATGCTGGCCCTGATCTATTCCCGGCCCACCGCCACCGGTGAGCTGGATGTGGCCTGGATGCAGCAACTGGCCTACCTGGACCTGTCAGGCGATACGCCCCGCCCCGCCACCCCAGCCACCAGCCGCAGCCTGCAACGTGAGCCCAGCCCGCTGGTGGACCTGCTGCCGCCGGTGTGGCGCGAGCGGATTGCCGCGCTGCCGCGCTGAGGCGCCCACCCGCGCGTTAGTTCAGCCGGCGCGCAGGGCGCGTTTGAGCTCCAACCCGAGCTCGGGCTTGTGGGCAAACGGATCGGTCGGGTTGCGCGCCAACAGAACGTCTTCCAAGCGCACCTGCACCGAGCCAATCGCCTTGGGGTGGCTGTAGATGTA
>CAJAXU010000435.1 GCA_903948045.1 uncultured beta proteobacterium
GACCGCATCAGCGCCCCAGGCCGCGAACATACGGATCTCGGCCGGTGTTTCAAATTGTTGTCCCAATGCCCATAAGTAAGTGCCTTCACCCAAGGCGACTGGTTTGGTTTTTCCAGGTAAATGGCTTTGAGCTCGTCCGAGCCGGCAGTCAGCAACGCCTCAATGGCGCCGTCAGTCAGCAACGGGCACAGGGCAAAACTCATGTTGGCTGAGTTCTGCATTTCCCCGCAGGATGCCCCAATGGTCTTGGGCAGACCTTGTCCGCCAAAAGCCACCGGGTGCTGCAAGCCCTGCCAGCCGGCCTCGGCAAATTGGGCAAAGGCCTGCTTGAAGCCGGGCGTGGCAGTGACCGCGCCCTGGTGCCAGCTCGACGGGTTGCGGTCGCCGTCCCAGTTCAGGGGTGACAGCACACCCTCATTGAACTTGGCGGCTTCTTCAAGCACCGCCTGCGCCGTGTCAAAACCTGCGTCCTCAAAACCGGGAATGGTGGCGATCTGTTCGATATCGGCCAGGTGCCGGATGTTGAACAGCATGTCTTGAAGGGGGGCGCGGTAACTCATGTGCAATGCTCCAGTTTGTGCAACCTCATCCAAACAGGGGCCAGCCCCGGCCAGCCCCCGGGCGCACAGGGGCCGAGGCGGCGGCATCGCGCCGCCGCACCACCACCATCAAAGCGAGGCGGTCAGCGCCGGCACGGCGTCAAACAAGTCGGCTTCCAGGCCGTAGTCGGCGACCGAGAAGATTGGTGCCTCGGCGTCCTTGTTGATCGCCACGATCACCTTGGAGTCCTTCATGCCAGCCAGATGCTGGATGGCGCCGCTGATGCCGCAGGCCACGTACAACTGAGGTGCCACGATCTTGCCGGTCTGGCCGACCTGCCAGTCGTTGGGCGCATAGCCGGCATCGACCGCGGCGCGTGAGGCACCCATGGCCGCACCCAGTTTGTCAGCCAGCGGGGTCATGACCTCCATGAACTTCTCGTTCGAGCCCAGCGCGCGGCCACCCGAGACGATGATCTTGGCCGAGGTCAGCTCCGGGCGGTCGTTCTTGGCAATCTCGGCCCGCAAAAAGATCGCCTTGTCGCTGGCGGCAACGGCGCTGAGCACTTCTACCACGGCACTGCCGCCGGAGGCCGCTGCCGGGTCAAAGCCGGTGGTGCGCACGGTGATGACCTTGGTCGCGTCCAGGCTCTGCACCGTGGCAATGGCGTTGCCGGCGTAAATCGGGCGCTCAAAGGTGTCAGCCGACTCAATGCGGGTCACGTCAGATACCTGTCCCACGTCGAGCCGAGCTGCAACGCGCGGGGCGATGTTCTTGCCAAAGGCCGTGGCGGCAAACAGGATATGGCTGTAGTTGCCGGCCAGCGCCAACACCTGGGCGGCGACGTTTTCGGCCAGTCCGTGGGCAAAGCCCTCGCCTTCGGCGTGCAGCACTTTGGCCACGCCCGCCACCTGGGCAGCAGCAGCAGCAGCAGCGCCCGCGTTTTGGCCGGCCACCAGCACGTGGACCTCGCCACCGCACTGAGCGGCAGCGGTGATGGCGTTAAGGGTTGCCGCGCGCAGCGAGGCGTTGTCGTGTTCGGCGATTACAAGTGATGTCATGTCAGACTTTCGGTGTGATGTTCAGATGACTTTGGCTTCGTTCTTGAGCTTGTCCACCAGCGCGGCGACGTCGGCCACCTTGATGCCGGCGCTGCGTTTGGGCGGCTCCACCACTTTCAGGGTCTTGATGCGGGGCGACACATCGACGCCGAGATCTTCGGGTTTGAAGATGTCCATCTGCTTTTTCTTGGCCTTCATGATGTTGGGCAGCGTGACATAACGCGGCTCATTCAGGCGCAGGTCGGTGGTGATGATGGCCGGCAGGCTGAGCGACAGTACTTCGAGGCCGCCGTCCACTTCACGGGTGACCGA
>CAJAXU010000436.1 GCA_903948045.1 uncultured beta proteobacterium
ATTGCACCGCGCTCACCAGCCGCCAGGTTTGCAAGCGCATGCGCCCGGCCTCGTTGACGGCGCCGGCTCCGCCCTCCAACTGCCATGTCACCCACAGCGTCAAGCCAATCGACGCCAGTGCCACCAGCAGCATGCCAACGCCCAGACGCATGAGCTTATTGGCCAGGGACGATTGACCCAACCAGAGCGAAGGCAGCCTCGCGCGTTGCATGCTCACGATTCAGGCCACCGCTGGCTGCGGTCGTTGACGGGGTTGCACCAGAAACAGGCCCACAAGCATCACCGCCAGCGCCGCCCAGACCCATCCGCTGAAACGCTCACCCAACAACAGCATGGCCCAGAGCACGCCAGAGCCCGTGACAAAGTAGGCGGTCTGGGCGGCAAATACGGCTCCCGCCCGCGCCGCCAACCAGACGTAGGCGGCATACACCAGCGCATGCACACAGGACGAGGCGATCAACGCCAGCTCGGGCACGCCATAGGGCGGCAGCGGGTTGATCCAATGCCCCGACAGCAGGGTCAGCGGCAGCGCCATCGCGGCCCCAACCAAAGAAGCCCAGAACATGGCCTGCACGGCATCCAGCCCGGCGGTGCCCCATTTGGCGACGATATTGCCTTCGAGCGCATAAAACAAGGGGCCGATCATGGCCACTGGCAACCAGGCCACCATCTCAGGCGAGGGCAGGCTGCTTTGGGGCAGAGCGATCAGCGCCACCCCCACCAAGCCAAAGCACAACCCCAGCAAGCGCCGAGCACTGAAGCGGTCCATGCCCAAGAGCAGTGCCAACGGGAACGACAGCAAGGGGATGGTCGAGATCAGGATGGACATCACACCGCCGGGCAAGTGCGCCACGGACATGTAAAAGGTGGAGTTGGGGATCAAGGTGCCGATCAGGGCAATCACCAGCGCAAAGCGCAGCCCGGCCGCAGTGATGGCAAAAGAGCGCCGCCGCAACCCATTGACGGCGCCCAGCAAGACCGCACCGATCACCAGTTGCCAAAAGATCAGCCCAAAATGCTGATGGCCGCTGGACACCGCCAGCTTGCCCAGCGATTGAGTGCTACCCCAACCGATGCCCAGCAGGAGCAAGATACCGACCAAACTCAGTCGGCCACCCAGGATCACCATGCTTGCCCCCGTTATAAACTCACGCCCAATCGTTTGAGTATCGCACCATGACCTATCACGCCAGCCCCACCCGCTACGACATCATGCCTTACCGCCCTTGCGGGCGTAGCGGGCTCAAGCTGCCCGCTGTATCGCTGGGGCTGTGGCACAACTTCGGCGACAGCACCCCGCTGGATACCCAGCGTGCCATGCTGCGCACCGCGTTCGATCTGGGCATCACCCACTTTGATCTGGCCAACAACTACGGGCCGCCCTATGGCAGCGCCGAGACCAACTTTGGCGAGCACCTGCGGCGCGACTTCAAGCCCTATCGGGACGAACTCATCATTTCCAGCAAAGCCGGCTGGGACATGTGGCCGGGGCCCTACGGCCGCGGGGGTGGCTCACGCAAATACGTGCTGGCCAGCCTGGACCAGAGCCTCAAGCGCATGGGCCTGGACTATGTGGACATTTTCTATTCGCACCGTTTTGACCCAGATACCCCTTTAGAGGAAACCTGCTCAGCCCTGGCCAGTGCGGTTCAGCAGGGCAAGGCACTGTATGTGGGTATCAGCAGTTACTCGGCCGGCAAGACCCGCGAGGTGGCCGCACTGTTGCGCGGCATGGGCGTGACGCCGCTGATCCACCAACCGTCCTACAGCCTGCTCAATCGCTGGATCGAGGCCGAGTTGCTGGACACCTTGGAAGACACTGGCATGGGCTGCATCGCATTCAGCGCGCTGGCGCAGGGCCTGCTGAGCGATAAGTACTTGGCCGGCATTCCGCAGGACGCCCGCATCAACCGTGCCGGCGGCGGCTCGCTCAAGGCCGAACACCTGAGCGA
>CAJAXU010000437.1 GCA_903948045.1 uncultured beta proteobacterium
GATGGTTGGAACCTGCTGATTGGTTCTCTCGCCTCGAGTTTTGCTGTTTGAGGGCCTGACATGAACGCACAGATGGTGTTGACCATGGGCCAGGAAGCCCTGCTGATGCTGCTGATGGTGTCGGCCCCTGTCTTGGGCATCGTGTTGCTGGTCGGCTTGGTGATCAGCTTGTTTCAGGCGGTGACCCAGATCAATGAAGCAACCCTGGCGTTTGTACCCAAGTTGGTGGCTGCCGTGGCGGTGTTCGCCATGGCCGGGCCCTGGATGCTCAACATGCTGGTGGAGTACATCCGTCGCGTGATCGAAGCGATCCCGGGAGCGGTCAGCTGACCTGCGCCGGCGAGCCATGATTGCCTTGACCGAGGCGCAGATCGTCGAGTGGCTGTCGCCGCTGATCTGGCCGTTTTTTCGGGTGCTGGCGGTATTCACCTCGGCCCCTATTTTCTCATCCAGGGCATTCCCGTTGCGGGCGCGGGTTGGGCTGGCGCTGCTGATTGCTATCGCGGCCCAGCCCAGTTTGTCGGGGCAGCCGGTGATCAGCATTACCGGGCCAGATGCCCTGGGTGCGGTGGCCCAGCAGGTCGCGATTGGCTTGGCCATAGGCTTTACCGTCCGGCTGGTGTTTGCTGCGGTGGAACTCGCCGGGGAAGTGGTCGGCTTTCAAATGGGATTGAACTTTGCATCCTTTTTTAACCCATCGCTCAACACCCAGTCCAGCGCGGTAGCGAGTTTTTTTGGTCAGATGGCGACCTTTTTGTTCATTGTCATGAACGGGCACCTGATGATCCTGATGGCCGTCATCAAAAGTTTTGAGGCGTTTCCTGTGGACCAAAATTTCCTGTCCGCCCTGTCTGGCCTGCAGCTGTACAAGCTCGGCGCCGACCTGTTTGCCACTGGTCTCTGGATTGCATTACCAATGATTGGCATGCTCATGTTTGTCAACCTAGGTTTGGGCATTGTGTCGCGAGTTGCACCCCAGATGAATATCTACGCTGTTGGCTTTCCGATCACCCTGACCGTTGGTCTGATTGGCATTACCGCCACCCTGCCCATGCTGGACCAGCCCATGATGGCACTGATGGAGCGCGCCATCGACCTTTTCGCCAGACGCTGACGGCGCTACACCAGACCGTTGCGAATGGCGTACACCGTGAGCTCGGAATTGTTTCCGAGCTTGAGTTTTTCCAGAACCCGGGAGCGGTAAACGCTGACGGTTTTGGGGCTGAGCATCAGTTCTTCTGCAATATCCGACAAGCGTCGGCCCGAGGCGATCTTGAGCAGGGTTTGCAGCTCCCTTTCAGACAGGGCGGCATGCAGGCTTTCGTTTTCGGGCGTGCGCAGACCCTCTACCAGCATGCTGGCGACATCGGCGGTGACGTACTTGCGGCCCTGAGCGACGGTCCTGACTGCGTGGATCAGGTCTGCCGGGTCACCCGCTTTGTTCAGATAGCCTTGGGCGCCGGCGCGCAGGCACCGGATCGCGTATTGGTCTTCCGGAAACATCGACACAATCAGGACCTTGATGGGCGAATCTGACTCCCGCAGGCTTGACAAAACCTCCAGGCCACCTCTTCCGGGCATGTTCAGGTCTAGCACCAGAACATCGCAGGCCGCGTTTCGAATGGCTTCACGGACTTCGGCATAGTTGGACGCCTCGCCGGTGACTTGTATGTCGACCGCCTCGGACAGTGTTTCACGAATCCCGCGGCGAACCATGGCGTGGTCGTCGCACAAAATGACGCGGATCATGTCAATCAGTCTCCTGGTTCGTGGCACCTGCAGACGGGGGCAGGGGCACCGACAAAATGATGGATGTTCCCTTATTTTCGAAACTGCTGATGTCGAGCCAGCCATCGACCGTTTTGGCGCGTTCCTGTAGGCCGCGAATGCCGAACGACTTCGGTTTGGCAAGCTCGGCCTGTGCAATGCCTTGCCCATTGTCTCTGACCTCCAGGGTCAGCACGTCTTCAGCATCTGAGAGTTCAAGGTGGACCAAGTCACAGGTGGCGTGTTTGCTGATATTGGTCAGGGCTTCCTGGGCGGTCCGGTAGGCCACCAACTGCACTGCTTTGGGGATAAGCCTCGTGCTGTCTGAGGCCTGCACTAGGGTCTTGATACCGGTTCGTTTGGTGAAACTTGCGGCCAGCCATTGAACCGCAGCGGCCAACCCTTGATCAAGGATGGCTGGTCGAAGATCTTTCATGATGCGCTGACTGGCATCGAGCGCGTGCCCCAGCATGTCTTTGGCAGACTGGAGGTGCGACAAAGCTGCCTCGTCCGAGGCATGCCGCTCAAGCCAAGACAGATCAAAGCGCACTGCGGCCAGGGCGCCGCCAATGTCATCGTGAATTTCCCGGGCAATGGCGGCGCGTTCCTGTTCAATGGTGGCTTGCAGATGTTCGGCGAATTCTGCGAGGCGCTTTTGCGAGCGCGCCAGTTCCTCGTCTGCTGACTCCTTGGCCCTTCGAATCGCATGCAGTTCCAGCACGCGCCTGATGGTGGGTGCCAGCTTGGCAACGTCGTCCTTGGCGAGGTAATCGCTAACGCCCATCTTGATGGCCGCCACTGCGGCCGATTCGCCAATGGCGCCGGACAGCAAAACAAAGGGTGGTCGGTCTGACTGTTGTTGAAGTACACGCCAGGCATCGAGTGCAGTGAAGCCTGGGAGTCGGTAATCCGCAAGAATAATGTCGAAATGTTGCGTTTTGAGCTGCTCGGCGAAGTCGTCTAGGCTTTCGACCCGTTGCAGTTCAAATGTTTCATCGTTACGGGCAAGCACCCGCCGCACCAGTTCATGGTCGACTTCCGAATCCTCCAGATGCAGGACTTTCAATGTTGTTTCGGATGCGCGTATTTGAGGCATGATGAACGGTATGATTGGCTATTATGCTTGGAGCACTCTTTTGTCTGGCGGCTTGTCGCCCTGTCAAAGGTGAGAAGCTTGCCGATAGCTCGGAGACAACACAAACTGCGGCTGCGGCGGGCAGAATTGGATAAGGGAATGCTAGAGTCAGTTTCATCGGCGTCAGAGCCCTCGGTGGAGGTCCCCCTTTTGCTAGTGGCAGAGGTCCAGGACTCTTTGCTCATGGTCATTCACGACCTGAACCGGCTTGATGGTCTGCTATCCCACACGATGCAGAATTTGATGCTCCGTTTCTCAAGCGCACTTGCCCATTTGGGGCGCGCTGAGCAGGGTGACGAGCTTGGTTTAGATGCTGCGCGGGGGGCCATGAGTGCCGCAGTGATCGAGTTGCAGTTTCAAGACATTGCCTCGCAACTGATTGCTCATTCCACAAAAACGCTTCAGGGTTGCGCGTATCGGTTGGCGGCCGAATCCATGGGGTCAGAGGATGGGGAGGCTGTTCCTTTTGTCGAGGAGACGCCCCAGCGCCCCAACCCGGTGACTCAAGACGAAATGGACGCCGGGTCCATCGAGCTTTTTTAGTGCTTGAGTAACAATAATTTCCGTAATAGTTGGAGCTGTGTATGGCCTTTATTCTCGCAGTTGATGATTCGCCTTCCATGCGCAAGATGGTCTCCTTCACTTTAACGGGTGCTGGGTACCAAGTGGTCGAGGCTGTCGACGGTGTTGATGCCTACGAAAAAGCGCAAATTCAGGCGTTTGATCTTGTGCTGACCGATCAGAACATGCCAAGGTTGGATGGCCTTGGGTTGACCCGAAAGCTAAGGGAACACCCCCAATTCAGGACCGTGCCGATATTGGTCTTGACAACGGAGTCCAGTGACTTGATGAAGCAGGCAGGACGGGCAGCTGGAGCAACGGGTTGGTTGGTGAAGCCATTTGATCCAGCACGGCTGCTGGAGGTGATCAAAAAGGTCATCAAGTAGTTCGCCCCATTGGCGTTGAACGGCGTTGCCTCAAGGAGTAGATTGACATGTCAGATGCACAACAACATGGAAGTGGCGCGGAGGGTGACTTCGATCTGACACAGTTCTATCAGATTTTCTTCGAAGAAGCGGCGGAGAACCTTGACTTGATGGAGCAAATGCTGCTCAGCCTCCAACTCGAGACGGCCGATGATGAGGAGCTCAACGGCATTTTTCGTTGTGCTCATTCGGTCAAAGGTGGAGCGGCGACCTTTGGTTTTACCGACGTGGCGGGTTTGACGCATCAGATGGAGTCGTTGTTGGACCGCTTGCGTCGCCACGAGATCCAGCCCAACGCAGCCATGGTTGATGTATTGCTGCAATCTGCAGACGTGTCGCGTAGCCTGTTGGCCCGCCATCAGGCCGGGGGCGTAGGCGAGTCCCCGTCCACCGAGGCGCTGGTTCAACGTATCAGCGAGCTGGCATCAGGCGATGGTCCGACTGCGGCGTCAGCCCCAGCTCGCGCAACGATTCAGCCGGAACCTGCGCCTTCGTCTGAACAACCGAGCGCCGCTGCCACAGGTACGGGCGAGCGTTCGCTGGAAATCATCGTGGGTCCGCTGAAGGATATGGCACAGGCAGAAGCCATAAGAGAGCTGTTTCGCGACATTCCAGGCTTGGGAACCATAGAGGCAATGGCCTGCGATCAAGCAGACATGCGCAAGTATTTGGTGGTCAGCTCGACATCCAGCGATGAATTGCTTGATCTGTTTGAGTTCCACGTTTCACGCAGCCAGGTGTTGATCAAGGACTTGGCTAAGACCTTGCCGGCGGCCCCCGTCGATGCCGTGGCCGTATTCCGCGCAACGCAAGTCCTCCCGGGCAGCATGGCGCTGGATGATCCGCCTCCAGGGACGCCATTGGCACCATCGCCAGGGTTCGGCTTTTTTGATGGCGCGCCGGGGGCGCCCAGCAGCCCGTCGGCGCATGCGCCGATTGCAGCCGAGAAGCTGACGGCACCGATCAAGCCCATGGAAAAACCTGTCGCGCCACTGGCTCAGGTCGAAGCCGCCACTATTCGGGTGTCGATCAGCAAAGTGGACCAGTTGATCAATCTGGTTGGTGAGTTGGTTATCACCCAGGCCATGCTGGCGCAAAATAGCCGTGCATTGGAGGCGGGCCATTTCCAGAAGTTGATGGCTGGCCTCGCAGATCTTGATCGGAATACGCGGGATTTGCAAGAGTCGGTGATGTCGATTCGGATGATCCCGATGTCGGTGGTTTTTAGTCGCTTCCCGCGAATGTTGCGCGACTTGGCATTCAAGCTGGGCAAGAAGGTCGACTTTGTCACGATGGGCGAGTCAACTGAGCTCGACAAGGGGTTGGTTGAGAAAATCACGGATCCGCTCACACACCTAGTCCGCAACAGCTGTGATCATGGGGTGGAGATGCCTGACGAGCGTCTTCGTGCGGGCAAGCCAGAAACCGGAACCATCACCTTGTCCGCAGCGCACCAAGGTGGCTCTATCGTCATTGAAGTGCGTGATGACGGTCGCGGAATGTCGCGTGAAAAAATCTTAAAAAAGGCACGCGAACGTGGGTTGGAGGTGTCGGACCAAATGCCGGATTCAGAAGTCTGGCAATTGATTTTTGCCCCCGGGTTCTCTACAGCCGAGGTGGTCACGGATGTATCTGGCCGCGGGGTCGGCATGGATGTCGTGAAACGTAACATTACGGCACTTAATGGAACGGTTGAAATCGACTCTGCCGAAGGTTATGGCATGCGGGTATCCGTTCGCTTGCCGCTGACTCTCGCCATCATGGATGGCATGTCAGTGGGTGTTGGCAAGGAGGTTTACATGCTTCCGCTGTCCTCGGTTATCGAATCCTTTCAGGTCAAGGCGGATGCGATCAACACGGTTGGTCAAGGGGCTCAACTGGTCAAAGTGCGCGATGAGTACATGCCGGTAGTCGAACTGGAAAGAGTTTTCCAGATCCCTCGGGCAGACCGTGACAGACCTAGCGACATTATGGTGGTGATTGAGGCCGAGGGGAGTCGGGTTGCCCTTTTGGTAGATGATCTTTTGGGCCAGCAGCAGGTGGTGGTGAAGAACCTCGAGTCAAATTATCGAAAAATTCCCAATGTCTCGGGCGCCACAATTCTTGGGGACGGCAAGGTCGCACTGATCCTCGACACGGGTGCTCTGGTGCGGCGTTCCCGCCATTGACTGTAAAGCCGAGTAAGGACAACACATGACTGCAATGGGACAGACGCAGGGCCAGGCCTTTGCCAATGAGCGGGAGTACTTAACCTTTCGACTCGACCGTGAGGAATTTGGCATTGATATTTTGAAGGTCCAGGAAATACGCGGTTATGAGCCACCTACTCGGATTGCGAATGCGCCGAGTTTCATCAAAGGGGTTTTCAACTTGCGCGGCACCATCGTGCCCATCGTTGATTTGCGACTGAAATTCGATTGTCCAAGATCGGACTACGACAGTTCAACTGTGGTGATCGTCTTGAATCTCTCCAGGCGTATTGTGGGCATCGTCGTCGATTCAGTCAGCGATGTTCTTACGTTGCCCGCGGAGAACTTCAAGGCTGCGCCGGATATTGACACGATCATTGATCGCGAGGCGGTCGTGGGTCTAGGGTCGTTGCGTGACCGCATGTTGATTTTGCTCGATATCGAGAAACTGATGGCTGGTCAAAGCATGGCTCTGGCATCTGATTCGTCAAACTGAATTTTGGAACCTCTAGATCGGGCGGCCATGCCAACTTTCCACTGCGGACGGCCACTGGCCTTGAGCGCATGAGTCGGGCACTTGACATGGAGCCAGTGGACGACGGACTTCAGGGGCGAGAGTTCGCATGGACGAACGCCGATTTTGACCGAGTCCAAGCCCTGATCTACCAACGCGCCGGCATCAGTTTGCACAACGGCAAGCACGCGATGGTTTACAGCCGCCTGTCCAGGCGATTGCGCGAGACGGGACACCAGAGTTTCAAGGAGTATTTGACCTGGCTCGATAAGCATGAGGGACCTGAGTGGCAGGAATTTGTCAACGCCTTGACGACAAACCTGACATCGTTCTTTCGGGAGCAGCATCACTTTGAGACCCTGGCCGAGCATTTGCGTGCCGACCCAAGTCGCGCTTGGAAGATATGGTGTAACGCGGCGTCAACGGGTGAAGAGCCCTATTCCATCATCATCACAGCTATGGAGGCGCTGGGTGCTAAGGCCAACTTGCTGCTAACAGCAAGTGACATTGACTCCAAAGTGTTGGCGACGGCGGCTCGCGCCACATATCGACTGGAGGGGCTAAAAGGCATCAGTCCTCAACGTCTTCATCGCTTTTTTCTGAGAGGCAAAGGCAGTAACCTGGGTATGGTCAAGGTCAGGCCCGAACTAAAAAGCCTGATTGACTTTGTCAACGTCAACTTGATTAGGGACGACTGGCCATTCCGCGAACGCTTTGACGTCGTCTTTTGTCGAAATGTCATGATCTATTTTGATGCATCGACTCAACGTAAGGTGTTGGAACGCATTCACCGCGTGATGTCACCCGGCGGGCTGTTGTTTGTTGGGCATGCGGAAAATTTCGGTGAATCTCGCGATTTGTTCTCGCTGAAGGGCAAGACCGTGTATGAGCGACTTTAGCGGCGCCGTGATGACCGGGCGGTCATCGCGCATCGAACAATTCAAGGCGCAAGCCCGTAGCCCAGGAGAGGCCTCATTTTTTTACAGTGATCATCACTTCAAGTATGACGCGGTCAAAGTGTTGCCTGGCGAGTACTTCGTGGCATCAGAAGATATCCTAATCACGACAGTGCTAGGTTCCTGTATCGCAGCCTGCATCTGGGATGGCCGGGCGTTGGGACTCGGTGATCGGCTGGTCTTGGTCAAGGATCAGCTCCTGGAACTTCGCCAACTCGTCGTCCGCCTCTGGTTCCATGCGATAGGTGCGCGCGTTCCAGGTGAAGGTGCGC
>CAJAXU010000438.1 GCA_903948045.1 uncultured beta proteobacterium
AGCCTGCGCAACTGTTCGCGTTCTGGTTTAAGCGACCAGAGTACTGCGTCATGGTCAACCTGGCTGTCGTGCACGCGCTTGGCTTTCAGGAAAGAGGGCAAGTCATCCAGGTCGCTAGGCTGTGGGTCTGGCACGGGTAGGCCGGGGTTGTCTAAATAGTGTTGTGCGTAGCTGGCCACCGGGTCATAGGGGGGGTGCGGGCCCAGAAAACCGATCTGCATGAAGAGCGACTCCGGCTTGGGCCGCGTCTGCAACCACCAGTCGGCCATGTTCCCCACGAAAAAGTCGGCGTGCGACTCCGCAGGCAGAGTCCATTCGTAGGCGCCCAGGCGATCTTTGTAGTCTGGCAATTCACGGTAGCGCTCGCGCGAGGGTTTGATCTGCGAGCGAGCCACTAGGGCCTTGTCCCATTCGTCGGCAAACCAGCGGCCTTCGTAATAGCGGTCCTTGTTCTCGCACACAAAGCGTTCGTGAAACCCGGCCTTGGCGTCGTAGGGAATGGTGTGCATCTTGCCCACGTTGACGCAGTGGTAGCCCTGCGCCGCCAGGGAGTCAACCCAGGTACGTTGCCAGTGCAGGCCGTTGCGCAGCACGCCGGTGGCGTGCGGGTAGTAGCCGTTGAATAGGCTGGCACGAGACGGTACGCAGCTGGGCGCGTTGACAAAGCAGTTGTCAAAGCTGGTGCCCTCGCGCACCAGCCGGTCCATGTTCGGCGTATGCATGTGGCCAAAGCCGAGGGCTGCAATGGTGTCGAACCGCTGCTGGTCCGTCATGATTAGGAAGATATGCTTGCGTTTCAAGGTAGGACCTCAAGGGGAAAAGGTGCACCGTGCCAAAAGTCAATCTGCGCGCTGACCTGGTGTTCGATCATGGGACGCCCGCCTAAGGCACGCAGGCCCAGCGACTGGGCTGCGGCCACGAGTTCTGTGTCGCGCGCGGCAATGATGTCAAAGACTGCGGCGTCCGGGCCAAGCAGAGTTGGATCAAAAGCAAGGGGTTCGCCTGCGTGCAAGCCGAGCGACGTGGCGTTGACCGCGAGCGCCG
This sequence comes from uncultured beta proteobacterium, assembly GCA_903948045.1. Classification (GTDB taxonomy): domain Bacteria; phylum Pseudomonadota; class Gammaproteobacteria; order Burkholderiales; family Burkholderiaceae_C; genus Rhodoferax. Next base: position 1,045 of record CAJAXU010000438.1, read on the forward strand.
CACTGGCGGCATGGGCCATGCCGATGCGTATGCGCACCAGGGGGTCGGCCGCTTGCAGTTCCTGACCAAGACGCTCGGCGCGCTGCGGGTCGCGGTTAACCAGGACGAGGTCTTTGACGCCAGCGGCCACCAGCGCAAACGCAATGGCGGTGCCAGCGCCGCCCACCCCCACGATCAGAGCCGGCCGGTCGGTATGCAACATACCGTGGTGATGGGCTGCGCGCACGAAACCGATGCCGTCAAAACTTTCGCCCGCCCAGGTGCCGTCTGCCTGCAGGCGCAAGGTGTTGACCAGCCGGGTACGCCGCGCCTCGGGCCCGGCCACGCTGCACAAGGCGTAAGCGCTGGCTTTGTGCGGCATCGTGATGTTCAGGCCCTGCAGGTTGCTGACCTTGGCCAGTTGCGTCAGGGTTGTGGCCAGGTCGTCGGGATGCACGCCCATCGGAACCTGGCACCAGTTCAGACCCGCGTCGTTGAAGGCCGGGTTGTACACGCGGGGGGCGCGTACATGCTCAATCGGGTACCCCAGCACCGGCACAATACGGGTTTCGCCAGACAGCGCTGAGGTGAGCATCTCAGCCCTTGACCGCGCCGGCCGTCAAGCCGCTGACCAGGTAGCGCCGCACCATCAGCGAGAACAGCAACACCGGCGCCATGACAAGCGAGCCTCCGGCGGCGATCTTGCCCCACTCCCAGCCTTCGTAGTTCATGAAATTGACCACCGCCACCGGTGCGGTTCGAGCGTCGGTACGGGTCAGGATCAGCGCAAAGAAAAAATCATTCCAGGCATACAGAAAACACAAGATTGCCGTGGCGGCAATGCCGGCGCTGGCCATGGGCATGACGATTTCTGCAAACACGGTGGGGAACCCTGCGCCGTCCATCAGGGCGGCTTCTTCGAGCGAGGCGGGTACGGCGTCAAAGAAGGGCTGCATCATCCAGATCACGAGCGGCAAGTTGAACGTCATGTAAATAAGGATCAGGCCGGTGCGCGTGTCGAGCAAGCCGAGGTAGCGGTAGGCTAGAAAGAAGGGAATGGTGAACGCGATCGGTGGCGCCATGCGCGTGAGCAAGATCGACAACCCCAGCCCAAAGCGGCCGCGGTCGCTCCAACGTGAGAGGGCATAGGCAGCGGGCACGCCAATCACCAGCGCCAGCAGGGTCGACACACCGCTGGTAATCAAGCTATTGACAAACGACTCTGGAAAGCCGCCTTGCCACAGGCCCACGTAGTGCTCGACCGTGGGCATGAACAGCATCCGCGGCGGGAACTCCAAAATCATGGGTGTTGGCTTGAACGACATTTGCAGCAGCCACAAGAAAGGCAGAAGCATGAGGAACAGCAGCAAAGGTACGGCCCAGGTGGTGACATGGCCTGGGCGTTTGTAGCGGGTGGTTTTCATCGGCGAAGAGCGTGCTAGACGTTCAGTCCTGTTGAGAAAGATTGTGGTTCAACCGCATCGCCAGCCAGCTGATGAGCACCGTAATGCCCAACAGCACCACCGTGACGGCGCTGGAGTAACCGAGTTCGCCATAGTTGAATGCCAGCAAGTAGGCGTAGTAGTTGGTGACTTCCGTCACTGACCCCGGGCCGCCGCCGGTGAGCAGAAAGATCAGCGGAAAGGCCTTGATGCTGTCGATCAAGCGGAACAAGGTGCAGACCATCAGAACGGGCGCAATGTAAGGCAGCACGATGTGCTGAAAAATACGAAGCGCGTTGGCGCCATCCATGCGCGCTGCTTCCACATATTCACCGGGCAGGTTCTGCAAGGCGGCCAGCACCATCAAATAGGTGAAGGGCGCCCACTCCCAGGTGTCGGCCACGACGATGGCGGCGAGCGCAAAGTCGGCATGCGAGGTAAAGGCCGGCAACATAAAGCCCAGCGCCTTGGCGGTGTGAAAAATCGGGCTGATGTCGGGGGTGTAGATCAGCTTCCAGATCACCGCCACCACGATAGGTGGCAACACCATCGGAATCACAAACAGATGCCGCAGCGATTGCCAACGGTCCTGGCCCGAATGGACCAGTAGCGCCATCCCAGTGCCCAGCAGCACTTGCAACACCACGGTGTACAGCGACAGCCGCGCCTGCACCCATAGGGTTTCATGAAAGCGCTTGTCAGTCACCAGGTTCTGGTAATTGGCCAGCGGCTCCCGAAAATCGGTCAGCGATCCCGGATTGATCAAACTGCCGGGTGTGAGGCTGGTGACCAGCAGGAACGCCGTCGGCAAGCCCGCCACCAGCAGCAGGAGCAGCAGACTTGGCGCAATCGCCAGCCGCGTGAAGCGGCGGCGTTGGGCCTCGTACGACAGGGCTGGTGTGGTGAGCATTCAGCGTAAGCGCCAGACGTCCGTGCTCAGACCCGGGCGCCGGTGCGGCGCAACGCATCGACCGCAGCGTCTTGTGCGACCTTCATGGACTCGGCGGCTTTCATTTGCCCGGACACGACGCGCTCAACGGCCTTGTTCAGCACGTCTGACACAACCGGGAATTCCTTGACCGTGCGATACGCCATGTAGTTACGGGTCTTGCCGGGCTGCTCCAGCACTTCCAAGTAGAGCTTGCTCAGGTCCTGGCCGTTGATGGTATTGACGCGCTTGTGGTCCGCGCCGGTGATGACCGCTCGGCGACAGATGGACGAGTGACCGGTGTCCTTGACGATGCGGGTCGTGATCTCGGGGCTAAGTGCCCACTTGATGAATTCCCAAGCCGCCTCTTTGTTTTTGGCGTTCTTGGGAATACCCAGGCCCTGGCTGTTCGAGGCGGGGAAGTCGCCCTTGGGGCCGGCGGGCATGCGCATCACAAGTGCTGTTTCCTTGACCTTGCTTTCGGGCGCAGTGAGCATGGATGTGACCCAGGAACTGGAGTGAATGTTGATGTTGGCGCGGCCACCGATCAGCGCGGCGCGGGCCTGGTCTTCGGTGTAGCTAAGCACGCCCTGCGGGCTGTACTTGGACAATAGGCGCGTGTAAAAATCGACCGCTTCAACCGCCGCTGATGTGGTCAGCGTGGGCGTGATGTCCCCCGGCGGGTTGGCAAAAACATCGCCACCAAAGCCTTGCATGTAAGGCGGCAGGTACCAGTGGTGCAGGTTCGAACTCACGAAGCCAGCCATGTCGTCCTTGCCGTGCATCGCCTCGGCAACCTTGCCGAGTTCCTCGAATGTTGTCGGCGGCTTGAGGCTGTATTTTTTCATCAGGTCCATCCGGCTGATGCCCATGAGCATGGCGCCGCCTTCCCAGGCATAGCCATAGGTCTTGCCGGCCATATCCATGTAGGGAAGTTGCGCGCCCTTGACGAAGTCGTCCGGATTCCAACTGGCCGGGGTGTACTTGGCGTCCCGCGAAAACGCATCCAGGTCCTGCAGCAGGCCGGCAGCCACCCAGCGCGCTGCAAAGATGAACGTCACATTGCAAAAGTCCCAGGCGCTGCCGCCACTGGACAGTTCCAGATCGGCCTGCTGGTTGTAGACTGGGAAGGCCGACAGTTGAAGGTCCACAGTGATGCCGGTGGCCGCCTCAAACTCAGGAATGTACTTTTTGAGGTGGTTAAAAAACCCATGCTGATAGGCCGCACCACGCAGCTTCACACCGCCGAATTTCTTGCTTTGAGCGATGGCTGGAAAAGCCATAACCGCCCCGGCCGTAGCCGCAGTAGCGCCGGCTGCGCGCAGCAGTTGGCGACGTGACAGGTCTTTGGGTTCTGTAAAGCTCATGCGGATCTCCTAGGGTTTTTGAAGGAAGGGGCGGATTTGCTGCCGAAGTTTATGTCAGACAAATAGATCAAGAAACCTAGTAGTTACCCTAGTTGCCCTACACAAAACCCTCAATAGACTACATTGCAATCAATTTTATATGTCTGACCAATACTCTTCCAAAATTACAACGCCTTTGCCGGGTCGGCGACGCGCCGGCCCTTCGGTAGCTGATGCGATCGCCCTGCGCGTGGTCGGCGGTGAGTGGCCCGAAGGCGCCGTGTTACCGACCGAAATCGAGCTAGCTGAAGAGCTTGGCCTGGCCCGCACATCGGTGCGAGAAGCCCTGGGGAATCTCAAGGCCAAGGGCATGCTGGTGTCGCGGCCCAAGACGGGCACGCGTGTACTGCCGCGCATTCAATGGAACATGCTCGACGAAGACGTGCTTCGCTGGTGCTGGTCTGACCAGAACCGTGAGCGCACAGCGCTGCACCTCATGCAGTTGCGACGCATCGTTGAGCCAGCGGCCTGCGATATCGCAGCCGCTTCTGCCAGTGACACCGACATTGCCGTCATCGAACGTGCCTACCGCGCGATGGACGCCGCCGGTGCCGATCCTGTGGCGTTTGCCGGTCCGGATCTTGAATTTCACCGTGGCATCTTGCGCGCGACGGGCAATCCGTTCTTGATCTCGCTGGGCGCCACCATCGAGACTGCGCTGCGCCTGTCGTTTGAGTTGTCCACGCGTCAACCCGGCGCGCCGCGAAAGGGCTTGCCCATGCACCGCGACGTGCTCGACGCCATCTGGGCCCGCAAGCCTGCTGAAGCCCGTCTGGCCATGGAG
>CAJAXU010000439.1 GCA_903948045.1 uncultured beta proteobacterium
CCGATCTTGCGCTATTGCTTTGAATCACGTAACTGGTATCGACCAACTTGCCGTCCACCTTGCCACCCAAGGCCGCCTTGGCCAAGCCCGCACCAATGGAGGCAGCGACTTCTGCCACGGTGACAGCTTGCGGAAAATCGCGTTTGGAAGCGTCTGGAAGCGTGACTTGAATCATGGTTTCAATAAGGAAAAAGAAAAAGCGCAGACAGGCCGCGCTTTCTCAGGGTAAGCCGGAATGGCGTGATTTTACGCCGCCCCTGCTGTGCTCAATCTCAGTGGAACTGCTCTTCTTCGGTCGAGCCTGTCAGCGCCGTCACGCTGGACTTGCCGCCCTGGATCGCCGTGGTGACTTCGTCAAAGTAGCCGGTGCCGACTTCCTGCTGATGCGACACGAAGGTGTAGCCGCGATCACGCGCGGCGAACTCGGGCTCTTGCACCTTTTCCACATAGGCCGACATGCCGCGCTTGACGTAATCCTGTGCCAAGTCAAACATGTTGTACCACATGGAGTGGATGCCGGCCAGGGTGATGAACTGGTACTTGTAGCCCATGGCGCCGAGCTCCCGCTGGAACTTGGCGATGGTGGCATCGTCCAGGTTTTTCTTCCAGTTGAACGACGGCGAGCAGTTGTAGGCCAGCATCTTGCCCGGGTGCTTGGCGTGCACAGCGTCGGCAAACTTCTTGGCAAACTCAAGGTCGGGCGTGCCGGTCTCGCACCAGACTAGGTCAGCATACTCGGCATAGGCCACGGCGCGCGAAATCGCCTGATCCATGCCCTTCTTGGTCTTGTAAAAGCCCTCTGCGGTGCGCTCACCGGTCAGGAAGGGCTTGTCGTTCTCGTCGTAATCGCTGGTCAGCAGGTCTGCCGCCTCGGCGTCGGTACGGGCAATCACCAGTGTGGGCACGCCGCAGACATCGGCCGCCATGCGCGCTGCGATCAGCTTTTGGCAGGCCTCTGCCGTTGGTACCAGCACCTTGCCGCCCATGTGGCCGCATTTCTTGACCGACGCCAGCTGGTCTTCCCAGTGCACGCCAGCCGCGCCGGCCTTGATCATGGCCTTCATCAGCTCAAACGCATTGAGCACGCCGCCAAAGCCAGCTTCAGCATCAGCCACGATGGGGGCGAAGTTGTCGATGTAGCCCTTGTCGCCGGCATCAATGCCTTTGGAGTGCTGGATTTCATCAGCGCGGCGGAAGGTGTTGTTGATGCGTTCCACGACGGTCGGCACCGAGTCCACCGGGTACAGCGACTGGTCGGGGTACATCGAGGCGTAGGAGTTGTTGTCTGCGGCCACCTGCCAGCCCGACAGGTAAATGGCCTTGACACCGGCCTTGACCTGCTGCATTGCCTGCCCGCCAGTGAGCGCGCCCAGGCAATTGACATAGGGCTCGGACGCCAGCAGATCCCAGAGCTTTTCCGCCCCACGACGTGCCAGCGTGTGCTCGATGGGGAATGAACCACGCAGGCGCACGACATCCGCCGCGCTGTAGCCGCGCTTGATGCCCTTCCAGCGCGGGTTGGTGGCCCATTCTTTTTCCAGCGCCGAGATTTGTTGTTCGCGACTCAATTGTTCAGTAAGGGTTTGTGGCATGAGATCACTCCTTGGTTGATAAAACATGGGCTCTGAACTGTTTGCAAGTTCGGTGCCGATGGATTTATTTTAGGTCTTATAGAAGACATAGATTTAATCTTATGTCTTATATAAGAGATAAATTTTTCAATTTAAAATCAATGGCTTACAGTAATTTTTTTGCTATGTGGCATCGTATTTTTCACTACAAGAAAAAATGCGGCGGCGCAGCATTTTATAATTTCACATTGCGGAAGCAGTATTCAGCGCCAGACAGCGGCGCACCAGTCGGATGAGACGCGCTAAAACGCGTCGGCGTAGCGCTGCATTTCCCAGGCCGTGATGGTCTGGTGGTAGTCATCCCACTCCCGCTGCTTGAGCCGGATGAACTCAGCGCAAAACGCCTCGCCAACCGCACTCACCAGGGCCTGATCGGCCGCCAGCGCCTGGACTGCGGCCTGCAAGTCACGTGGCAAACGTGCCGGCAGGGCTTTGCCCGTCGCCTGCTGCTCGTACAGATCGACCGTGCAGGCGAGGGGGCAAGCCAGGCCCTGGTCAATGCCATTCAGGCCGGCCGCCAAGGTGGCGGCAATTGCCGCATAAACGTTACAGGATGGGTCGGGCAAACGCCATTCCAGCCGCCCATCGACGGTGCGCACCACACAGGTGCGGTTGTTGTCGCCAAAACTTTTCCAAACCGGCGACCAAGTAGTGCCCGAGGCGCTGTCACTGCTGGCGAGGCGCTTGTAACTGTTGACAGTGGGTGCGCACAGGGCGCTGAGGCCATCCGCATGATGTAACAAACCTGCGACAAAGCGGTAGCCATCCGGGCTCAATAACAGGGGGTCAGTGCGATCGGTGAAAACCGCCCTGCCCTGCGCATCTGTGATGCTGAGGTGGAAATGCAGGCCGCTGCCGGGCGCGCGTGCCAAGGGCTTGGGCATGCAACTGAACACCATGCCGTGCCGTTGCGCCACTGCGTGCGCCGTCATTTTGAACAGAATGAAACGGTCGGCTGCGGCAAGCGCTTCGTCAAAGCGGTAATTGATCTCATACTGGCCGCAAGCGTCCTCATGGTCGATCTGCTGCAGCTCAAAGCCGAGCGCCATCAGATTCTGGCGCATATCGTCCAGAAAATCGCGGTTGCGGTAGATCGCCTTCAGGTCATATGACGGCTTGTCCAGCCGATCCTCTTCATCGGCAGGCTGCCAGCCGCCATCGCCAGAGGGCTTGAGCAGAAAGAACTCGGGCTCAATGCCGATCCACAGGGTCCAGCCGCGTTGCTTAAGCCGCTGCAACTGCGCCTTGAGCAATTGGCGGGAGCAGGTATCGAGCGCCTGACCGCCAGCAAAGCCGTCGCACACGGCATGAGCCACGCCCGGCATGAATGGCAGCGGCCGGAGAGAGTCGACCTGCACGCGGCCGTAGTACTCGCTGCGCGGACCCAAGCGCCCGAGGCCGGTGCCCCAGATGCTCGGCCCGGCAAAGCCGGCCCCAGTTGCGACCCACTCCGGCAGCTGGGCCAGCGGCACCAGCTTGCCCTTGGCAACCCCGTGCAGGTCGACAAATTGGGCCAGCACGCTGTGGATGCCCTGGGCGGACAAGGCGTCCATCGCCGCCTGAATGCGCATGCCGGAATCAGGCACCGATGACGTCATCCAGAATGGCCAGTGCCTCGTCAAATACCGAGTCTTCGATCGTCAGTGGGAACAGAAAGCGCAGCACATTGCCGTAGACGCCACAGGTCAGCAACAACAAACCTTTTTTCAGCGCTGCCTGCTGAATCTGCTTCGTCAGATCAGCGTCAGGGGCGCCAGTCGCGGGGTTAACAAACTCGCAGGCAATCATGGCGCCCAGGCCACGCACATCGCCCATGGTCTTGTTGGTCTGCTGCAGCTTTTGCAGCCGGCTGAGCAGCCGCGCACCCAGCACATTGGCGCGCTCAGGCAGGCGCTCATCGTGCATGATGTCCAGCACCGCGTGCGAAGCGGCAATCGCCAGGGGGTTGCCGGCGTAGGTACCGCCCAGGCCACCGGGCGCCGGTGCGTCCATGATCGCCGTGCGGCCCACCACCGCCGACAGCGTGGTGCCACCGGCCATGCTCTTGGCCATGGTCATCAGATCGGGCGACACGCCGAAGTGCTCCATGGCGAACATCTTGCCAGTGCGGGCGAAACCGGTCTGCACCTCATCGGCAATCAGCAAAATGCCATGCTCGTCGCAAAGCGCGCGCAGCCATTCGACGGCCGCCTTCTGAATCACATTGAAGCCGCCCTCGCCCTGCACCGGCTCAAACACGATGGCGGCCACCCGCGTAGGCTCAATATCGCTCTTGAACAGGTGAGCCATGGCTTTCTTGGTCTCGTCCAACGAAGCGCAATGGCAAGGGAACGGCAGGTGGTAAATCTCCGGCGGAAACGGGCCGAAGCCGGCCTTGTAAGGCTGCACCTTGCCGGTCAGGGACACCGCAAACAGGCTGCGGCCATGGAAAGCGCCGCCAAAGGCAATGACACCGCCGCGCCCGGTGGCCGAGCGGGCAATCTTGATCGCGTTCTCAATCGCCTCAGCGCCGGTGGAGAAGAAGGCTGCCTTTTTGGGGCCTTGGATCGGCGTGATGTCGACGATGCGTTCGGCCAGCGCCACATACTCGGCATAGGGCACCACCTGGTAGCAGGTGTGGGTGAAACGCTGCAACTGCGCCGCGATGGCGGCCTGGATCCTGGGGTGGCAGTGGCCGGTGTTCAACACCGCGATGCCGCCGCCAAAATCGATGAAACGGCGCCCCTCGATGTCCCAAAACTCGGCGTTCTTGGCGTGATCGATAAAAAAATCAGCCATGACGGCCACGCCACGAGGCGTGACAGCCAAGCGGCGCTGGAGCCAGTCGGCGTTGGACGGGGCGTTTTGTGGTTTCAGGATAGCGTTCATGACGTAATCTCCAATAGGAAGTCAATCAATGAGCTTACACCGGTCTGCCCACCCTGAGCCAAGTGTTTGTCGGGTTCCGTGTTTTTGTCAAAGGTGTGCGGTAGTAGTTCGTGACTGCCAGCGCCCTCAAAATGAGACCACCAAGGCCGTGCCAATGGTGGTGTTGCCCTGTTTGTACTGACCATTGCTGTCGAGGAAGTTAGCGCCGGTGGAGCGATCGACACGGATTTCAGTCTTCCATTGGGTGTTGCCGTTGACGGCGTAATTGACGCCAGCGGTCAAGGCATAGCGGTTGGCACCGCGAGTTGGGTCAGCGGCTATGCCAGTCTCATCCAACTCCGGGCCAAAGACGCTGGTGTTGTTGGCATCCAGCGGGTTGTAATAGATACCGCCGCCATTGGCACGGTTGTCAATGTAGTCAGCGCGGGCAATGGCCTGCAGGCGTGGCGTCAACTTGTAGCCGACCAGTGCCGACACGCCCCACCATCGTGCATCGTCACCGGTGCCACTGGTGCCGCCAATCAAGCGACCCAGGCTCAGTTGGCCCTGCAAGGTCAGATCGCCCCGCGTGTGGTAAGCATCGACTTCCATCAAATCGACATTGCCCGGACCATTGTTGGTGCGCACATGCACTCCCGAAAAACCGATGCCGCTGTACTCACTGGCCGAATAGTCGGCCCGATAGGCTATGCCGGGCAGACTGCGCGAAGCCACACCATCCACCTGCCCCACCATCCACTTGGCCGTCCAATCGCCCACCTCATAAGACATACCGGCGCCCATGTAGTTGGTCGCCGCCGAGTGGGTGTACAGCAAGTTGTTGCTGATCAAAGGGTTGGCATTGCCCCAGGACAACTCATAGCCGGAAAAATCGGGCGTCAGGCCAGCAATGATCTTGGCGCTGCCAGAACCCACAGGTACCGACAGGCTGGCCTCGTGCACGATGCTGGTGCTGGACAGTGGCGTTAACCGCAGCATCCAGCCAATGCCCTCATCCGGCTCTTTGCTGATTTCAAACATGGCCACGCCGTTTCCGCCGTTACCTCGGGCCTTGTCAAAACCGGTCGCGGCAGAAATTTCGTCGTTGGAGTAACCGACATCGATCACGCCCTTGAACTTCATGCCTTTGAAGCCGGCGTTGATCGAATCTTCCTCGGCCAGATCGATTTTTTGCACCAGCCGGTTGAATTCCTGCGGGTCCACCGCCGCTGGCTTGGCGGCCATGGCTTCGATCTTGTCGGACAGCATCTTCAGCTGCGCCTTGAGCACCTCGATTTCCTTTTGCAGCTCAGCCGCCGACTGCGCATGGGCGCTGAAGCAGGGCAACGCGGCTGCCAGGGCCAGGACGAGTAATTTTTTGTTGAATTTCATGGGGTTCTCCGTTTCAGTTGAATCTTGCAATACACATTTATTGACGCTTGGCTGCGACTGTCTCAGGGACTACCGGCCTTGTAGGCGGCCGCCATGTCCTGCGCGCGGCGGCGCTCGCTGCGCGCAATCAGCAGGCTGGCGATCACCACGCCGATACCCACCACCAACACCGTTAGCGTCGCCACCGTGTTGACGCTGGGGCTAAGCCCCAAGCGGGCCCGGCTGAAAATGGTGATGGGCATGGTGGTGGAGCCGGGCCCGGACAGGAAGGCCGACAAGACCACATCGTCGAGCGACAGGGTGAATGTCAGCAGCCAGGCCGAGCCGATGGCCTGCGAAATCAGCGGCAGTGTCACCAAAAAAAACACCTGCCAGGGCCGGCAGCCCAGGTCTTGCGCCGCCTCTTCCAGGCTCTGGCTCATCTCCTGCAGCCGCGACTGCACGACCACCGTGGCATAAGCCATGCCCAGCAGTGTGTGGCCAAGCCAGATGGTGACCATGCCGCGCTCTGGGAAGCCCAGCGACCGCTGCACCGACACCAGCATCAGCAGCAGGGACAGGCCAATAATGACCTCGGGCATCACCAGCGGCGAATTGACCATACCGGCAAACAGGGTGCGGCCAGGGAAGCGCTTGAAGCGCGTCAGCGCCATTGCCGCCAACGTGCCGAGCACGACCGAAGCGCAGGCGGTGAAAAATGCAATTTTGAGCGACAGGGCAAAGCCGCTGATGATCTCGGCGTCATTGGCCAAGGCCTCATACCAGCGCAGCGACCAGCCACCCCAGCTGGTCACCATCGGGCTGGCATTAAAGCTCAGGATGACCAGCGCGGCAATGGGCAGGTACAAAAAGAAGAAGACCGCGCCCATCCAGCCGAGCGAGGTCAGGCGGCCGGCGTTGAGCTTCATGCCCGGGCACCCCCCGAATTTTCGGCCTGGTATTTGTTGAACAAGGCAATCGGCACGATGATCAGCAACACCATCACCACCGCCACGCTGGCCGCCATGGGCCAGTCGTTGTTGCTGAAGAACTCGTCCCACAGAACGCGCCCGATCATCAAGGTCTGCGGGCCGCCCAGCAGCTCAGGAATCACGAACTCACCGACGCAGGGAATGAACACCAGCAGCGCCCCGGCGATGATGCCGCTCTTGGACAGGGGCACCGTGATGCGCCAGAACGCCTGCCAGGGCGTGGCGCCCAGATCGAGCGCGGCCTCCAGCAGCCGCAGGTCCATCTTGACCAGGTTGGCATACAGCGGCAGGATCATGAACGGCAGGTAGGTGTAGACCATGCCCAGCACCAGCGAGAACGGGGTGTTCATCATCTTGACCGGCTCGTCGATCAGGCCAGCCAGCAGCGCCAGGTTGTTGAAGACGCCGTTGTCGGCCAGCAGCATTTTCCAGGCATAGACGCGCAGCAGGAACGAGGTCCAGAACGGCAGCATCACCAGCATCAGCAGGGCCGGCCGCTTGTCGGCCGGGCTGCGCGCCATGAAATAGGCAAACGGGTAGGCGATGAACAGGCATAGCACGGTGGTGATGGCGGCAAATTTGAGCGAACTCAGGTAGGCCGACAGGTACAGCTCGTCTTCGCCAATGAACAGGTAGTTCCCGAGCTTGATCTTGAGCTGCAAGACCCCGTCCGACCAGAGCAACAGGTCTTTGAAGACCACGTTCTCCATCTCAGACACGCTGATCTTCATCACCACCAAAAAAGGCAGCAGGAAAAACACCAGCAAAAAGACCAGGGGCACGCCGATCACGGCCTTACGGCCCCAAGGGCCGGTGACGCGGTCGTGCAGGTCGCTCAGGGACAGGCGCATGGACGGCTCATTGGGTCAACACCACCACATCACTGCCGCACCACCAGACGTACACCGGGCTGCCCCAGGTCAGCGGCGCCTGGTCATGGCGCGCTGAATTGGTGTGCGTCACCTTGACCACCGTGCCGCCCTCAAGCCGCACATGGTAAGTGGTCAGGCTGCCGAGGTAGGCCAGGTCTTCGATCACGCCCTGCACCACGTTGAAGCCGATCTGCTCGGGCGATTCACGCTCATCGTCGCGCGGCGGCGTCAGCTGCACCGTCATTTTTTCGGGGCGTACCGCCACATGCACCGTCATGCCCAGCGTGCCCGTGATGCCATGGCTGATGAAGTGCTGGCACTCAGGGGAGCGGACCACCACGTGGTCAGGTTCATCGACCTCGATGGTGCCGCGGAATGAATTGACGCTGCCAATGAAATCGGCCACAAAACGGCAGTTGGGCGTTTCGTAAATCTCGGCCGGCTTGCCCACCTGCAGGATCTTGCCCTCGCTCATGACGCCGATGCGGGTGGCCATGGTCATGGCCTCTTCCTGGTCATGCGTCACCATGACGCAGGTGACGCCCACCTGCTCGATGATGCCAACCAGCTCGAGCTGGGTGCGCTCGCGCAGTTTTTTGTCGAGCGCGCCCAAGGGCTCGTCCAGCAACAGCAGACGCGGCCGCTTGGCCAAGCTACGCGCCAGCGCCACCCGCTGTTGCTGGCCGCCGGAAAGCTGATGCGGCTTGCGTTTGGCGTAGGCCTTGAGCTGCACCAGGTCCAACATGCGCGCCACGCGTTCCTCGATCTCGGCCTTGGGCAGGTGGTCACGCCGCAGGCCAAAGGCCACGTTGTCCCACACACTCAGGTGGGGGAACAGCGCGTAGCTCTGGAACATCATGTTGATCGGCCGCTCGTAGGGCGCCAGCCCGACGATGTCCCGACCCTCCAGCACAATCTGACCCGAGGTAGGCACCTCAAAGCCCGCCAGCATGCGCAGCAGGGTCGACTTGCCGCAGCCCGACGAGCCCAGCAGCGCAAAAATTTCACCCTTCTGGATGTTGAGCGACACGTCATCGACAGCGAACACATCGTCGTACTGTTTGATGATGCGTTTGATCTGCAAAAACGGGGGTGCGCCCTCCCCGGCCTGCACGGTATCAGGGGGTTTGACCGAGCTCACATCAGCCCTTTCCCGGGCGGCTGTCTCTGCCCATCACAGACCGGACTTGAAGCTGGTGTAAACCCGGGTCACCAAGCGACGGATGTCATTGGTCAGCGCCTTGGGCGGCTTCATGGTGGCCATTTGCGCCGGGGTCACGAACACCGTGGGGTTGTTGGCCACCTCAGGCTTGACGAACTTGCGCGACTCTTTGTTGGGATTGGCGTAAAACACCTTGTTGGTCAAAGAGGCGTGCACTTCAGGCCGCAGGATGTAGTTGATGAAGGCATGGGCGTTTTGCGCATTGGGCGCGTCGGCCGGGATGGCCATCATGTCAAAGAACAGAATGCCGCCGTTGTTGGGAATCAGTGCCTGCACGTCCTGCCCGGTCTTGCCGTCAATGGCACGCTGGCGGGCGATGTTGATGTCACCGCTCCAGCCCAGCGAGACACAAATTGAGCCGCCGGCCAGGTCATTGATGTAGCCGCTGGAGCTGAAAAGGGTGATAGAGGGGCGCACCGACTTGAGCAAGGTGAGTGCGTCCTGGTAATCGACCGCATTCTTGCTGAAGGGGTCTCGCCCCAGGTAGTGCAGTGCGGCGGGCAGGATTTCAGAGGCGCTGTCGAGCACCGACACGCCGCAACCCTTGAGCTTGCTCACGTACTTGGGGTTGAACACCAGCTCCCAGGCATTGGTCGGCAGCGGCTCATTGCCCAGCGCCGCCTTCACCTTGGCGGTGTTGATGCCGACCGTGGTGTAGCCCCAAAGCCAGTTGACGAGGTACTGGTTGCCGGGGTCGAG
>CAJAXU010000440.1 GCA_903948045.1 uncultured beta proteobacterium
CAGCATGGCGCCCCAATTGGGGTCCGGTGGGGGCGGCCCCAGACCCAAGAAAGACAAGGCGGTGATGGTAAAAATGGTTTGCGCCAGGGTCAGACTGGTTTCTACCAAAACCGGCGAAACAATCAATGGCAGCACGTGACGCGTGGCAATGTTGAACTCACTCACGCCAACACTCCGGGCCGCCTCCACATGGTCCCAGCGCTTGACGCTGAGCACCGGACCACGCACCACCCTGGCCAGGCGCGGCGTGTACACAATGGCAATGGTCAGAATCAAATTAGGTACGCTGGGGCCGAGCGCGGCGACGACCGCTATGGCCAGCAAAAACACAGGGAAAGCAAACACAACATCCAGAATGCGCATCACCACCTGATCAGCCAGGCCACCCACATAACCGCAAAAAAGACCCAGCACCAGCCCACAGCAGACCGCCAGGGTCACCGCCACAAAGGTGATCAGCAAGGTGGTGCGACCACCCACAATCAGCCGGCTGAGCAGGTCACGGCCGATGGAGTCGGTCCCCAGCCAGTGCGCGGCCGTTGGGCCGGCCAAGGAATCGGCGCTGGTCTCAGAGGGGTTATAGGGCGCGATCAGCGTGCCAAAGAGTGTGATGGCAACCAGGCTGGCGAGCATCAGCAAGCCGATCGACATCATGGCGTTGCCACCCCATAGACGTTGCCGCTCAGTCATAGCTTACCCTCACATCCACCCTGGCGTAAGCGACGTCCACCAAGACATTGACGAGCAGCACAATGGTTGCCGCCACCAGAACAATTGCCTGCACCACCGGGTAGTTGCGACTGCTTACCGCGTCAAACAGGTATTGCCCCATGCCGGGGATGGTGAAGATGGTTTCGATCAAAATGCTCCCCCCCAGGAGAGACGCCAATTGCAGGCCGGTGACTGTGATCATCGGCGTGAGGGCATTGCGGACAAGGTATTGCCACAAGATGGTGTTGGGACGCAAACCCTTAGCGCGTGCCACCATCACAAAGTCCTGGCTGGAGACCTCTAATACCGCAGCACGGGTGTTCTCCGAGATCGTCACCGACACGGCCAGTGCCAGCGAAAAAGCCGGCAACAGCATGCTGCCCAGGTTGCCCAGCGGATCCGTCAAGAACGGTGTGTAGTTGAATATCCCAACCTCGGGGAAGTACAAACCGGCCAGCAAAACAATCAGGGTGGCGACCACAAAATTAGGGACCGCAAGGAACAAACCGTTGATCCCGCGTACCAGCCAGTCGGTACGTCCCCGCAAACGTGCAGATGCCAGACCACTGCTGGCGCCCATGGCCATAGCCATCAGGCCCGCTATCAGTGTCAGCTCAGCCGTGACGACCAGGCGCGGCAAGAGCTCGCCCAGTACCGGTTTGTGGGTGATGAATGAATCGCCAAAATCTCCCTTGAGCAGCTTCGCCAACCAGCGCAAGTATTGCTCCCAAACCGGCCTGTCCAAGCCCAGATCCCGCCGGATGATGTTGAGGGCTTCAGGTGCCAGTTCGGTGGTGCCGGCCGAGGCCTGAGCAAAGTCGCCCGGCAGGGCTCGCATCAGCGCAAAGGCGACCACCGACACGCCCAACAGGATGGGCAGCATCCAGGCCAGGCGGATCAGAACCAGACGTCCCATTCAGGCGCCTCCTGCAGGCGTACGGCTAGCGAGGACAGGCTCAGGCCTACTTGTCCACCCAGGTGGTCCGGACAAAGGTCCGGATATTGGCGGCCAACGGCACATAACCTTTGACATATTTACGCCACGCTTCCCATCGAAGTGGGTACTGGTAAATCTGCAAAATGTAGGCTTGTTCTGCAATGTGTTTCTGAATTTGCTGGTAGGCGGCTGCCCGTTTGGTGTTGTCCAGAATGGCTCGCGCATCCTCTATCAGTTTGTCCAGCGGCACGTCCGCCATGCCAATACCCTTACCCTGGGAGCCGGTGGACAAAAGGCGCGAAACAATGGCGTCAGGGTCTGGGCTCCAACTCAGAGCGATGGACAGCAGGCCGAAGTCGCCCTTGAGCCAAAGGCCAATCAGGGGCGCTGTTTCCATGGGCTTGATATTGACCTTGATGCCTGCCGCAGCCCACTGCTGCTGCAGCACCTGCGCACATTGCACATCCAGGGCGTTGGCCGCCACCACGATGTAGTCGCCCAGATCGATCCCATTGGCATAGCCTGCTTGCGCCAACAGCTTTTTGGCCGCCGGCACATCCGTTTTGTAGTAGGGCATGGGCCCAACACCGTCATACCCTCCGACCTGACTCTCTGGCACCATGGCACCAACCTTGCCCGAGCCCCCCAACACGGTCTGCAGACAGGCCTTGCGATCAGTTGCCAGGCTGAGCGCGCGCCTGACCCGCACATCATTGAACGGCTTGGCTTTCATGCCGATCCAAACCGGAAACGTCCGCGAAGTCTTGCCCGGCGCCGACGCCAAATCAGGCGAAGACTTGACGATCTGGGCAGACACCTTGGGATCCTTGAACCAGGTCATGTCGATCGCCTTGGATCGCAAGGCCGACGATATGGAAGCCTGGTCTTTGAAAAACTTGAACACCACCGTGCTGAGGTAGGGCTGCTTGTCTTCGTAATAGTTGGGGTTGGCCTTCAAGGTGAACTGCTGGTTAGGCTCATAGGACTCAAACACAAAGGGTCCCGTGCCGACCGGTTTGGTTTTGAGATCAGCAACCCCTCTGGGCACGATCACACCATTAGGGTTGGTCGCCAGATAGCTTAAAAAGGTGGCGCTGGGGGCCTTGAGCTCAAACTTCACCGTGAACGGATCAATCACCGTGACGGCCTTGATGCCTGAGAACAGGGTGGCGCTCGGGCTCGCCGTGGCGGGGTCCAGAATTCGGTCAAAGGTGTACTTCACATCTTCGGCCGTGAAGTCTTGGCCGTTATGGAACTTGACACCCTGACGCAGGCGAATGATGTAAGTGGTGTCATTGGGGGCGATGTAACCAGCCGCCAGGTCAAGCTCGACCTTCATGTCGGCGTTCCAGCGGAACAGGCCCGTATACAGCAGAGCCGTGAAGTCGTAGGACGAGTAAGCCGACGTGGTGACCGGATCCAGCCCAATCGGGTCGGCGTCTGCCCCAATCACGAGAGTGCCGCCACGCTTGGGGCTGCCGGACTGGGCGTTGGCCATCGGCCCCAGTGTTGCCAGTGTGCCGCCGCTGACCGCCAGACGCAAGAGACTGCGCCGCTGCAGGCCCTCCGCTGCAAAAACAGTGACCTCATCGGTCGAAGTCATCGCATCTATTCGAGTTGCCACAGTGCATCCTTCCAAGGTTAGGGGGCAGACACCGCCCGGTCACACGCTGCATTCAATAATAGCCAGAGGCTTGCCAAGCGACGCGCTCCAACATGTTTCACAGCATGAAACGGAGCCCTCATCCCAAGAGATAGGTACGACTGGCACACACAGCATCCTTCCATCAAAATGGCAGCAACCGCCCGACCCCCAAGGAGCACACCGCCATGATCCGCATCGCCACCGCTGGTTTTCAGCATGAGTCCAACACGTTTTCGTCGGTGCCGGCCAGCCTGGACCTGTGGCGCCAGTCCGGCATTCTGGAAAGTGCTGACGCTATCCGAGCCGAATACGCCAGCTCGCAATCCACCCTGGCAGGTTTTTTTGCCCTTGCAGCGGAGCAGCCCGATGTCGAACTGGTGCCGCTTTTTTTCACCCGCCTGATGCCAATGGGGGCCATGACGCCCGAGTCAACAGCGTTCATTTTTGACAAGATCATCACTGCCCTGCGAGACCAAGGCCCGTGGGATGCGGTGCTGCTGCCGCTGCACGGTGCCGCCGTGTCAGAGACCTGGCGCGATGCCGATGGCGAACTGGTGCGCCGCGTCCGCGAGACGGTGGGGCCGGACGTGCCCATCGGCGTGGCGTTGGACATGCATGCCAATGTGGCGCCGCAGTTGGTGGCCAATGCCACGGTGGTCACGGTGTACCAGACCAACCCGCACATTGACGCCTTTGCGCAGGCGCGGCACTGCGCCGACTTGGTGTTGCAGACGGTCAGAGGGCGAATCCGGCCCACCTGCGCATTGGCCATGCCGCCGCTGGTGGTCAACATCCTGTGCCAGGGCACGGACGATGCGCCCATGCGCGACCTGCTTCAATTGGCACAGGCCCAACGTGACCGGCCCGGCGTGCTCTCAGTCAGCGTGGTGGAGGGCTATCCTTACGCTGACGTCCAAGAAATGGGCATGTCCTTCATCGCCGTGACCGACCACGATGCCGCGCTGGCCCAGGATGTCGTGCAAACACTCGCTTTGGCGGCTTGGCAAATGCGGGCCGAGTTAAATCACGGCGCGGCGTCCATCGACGAGGCCCTGCAGCAGGCGCAGGCCGCAGCGGCTGGGCCGGTGGTGCTGTTCGATGTGGGCGACAACGTGGGCGGCGGCAGCCCGGGCGACTCCACCTTGATCTTGCATGCAGCGCGCCGGTTGGGCATTGCCGACCTGCTGCAAGCCGTGTGTGACCCCGAGGTGGTGGCACAGGCTCAGGCGGCCGGTGTGGGTGGCCGCATTACTGCCGCGGTCGGGGGCAAGAGTGACAACCTTCATGGCGCGCCGTTTGCCATCAGCGGCGTGGTGACCGC
>CAJAXU010000441.1 GCA_903948045.1 uncultured beta proteobacterium
GATTTGCGAGATGACTGGCATCAACGTGCTGGCGCTTGGCGACCGCAACATTCCGGGCGCCACCGCCAAAATGCCGGCCAATACCCAGGTTGACACCAGCCGCACCATCACTGTTGAGTTTGATGCCAATGCGCGCGGTCCTTGGGAGTTCAAGCCGGCACAGCGTTCGCTGCAGGTGCACCCGGGTGAGATGGCCACGGTCATGTATGAATTCCAGAACATGCAAAACCGGCGTATGTCGGCGCAGGCGATCCCGAGCTATGCACCGCAGCAGGCCAGTGCCCATTTCAATAAGCTTGAATGCTTTTGCTTCAGCCAGTACACGCTGGAGCCCGGCGAGAAAAAATCCTGGCCGGTGGTGTTTGTGATTGATCCCAAACTGTCGCGGGATGTGCGTACCATCACTTTGTCGTACACATTCTTTGAAGTGGGGGGCAAGACACCTCCCGCGCCGGTGGCAGATGCCAAGCCACACCTTGGGCTGGGGGCGGGTACGTGAGCAGCGTAGCCAAGGCAGGTACGGCATCGCTGTGGCGCAGCATGCGCATGGTGGCCTGGTCATTTTTAGGGATTCGCAAAGCTAGCGGGCTAGAGGACGACATGGCTCGGGTTAACCCGTTCCATGTGATCGTGGTCGGCATCGCCGCTGCTGCCCTTTTTGTCGTAGGTTTGGTGATACTGGTGAATTGGGTGGTCGCCAAGTAAGGCGCTGCCGCACCGCAATCGATAGAAGAGAACTGGAAGGAATGGAGCTGACATGAGTTCAACAACCCACGGAACAACACCGTATTACTTTGTACCTAGCCCGTCGCGGCATCCGGCCATGGCGTCCCTGGGTTTGTTTTTTGTCATCCTGGGTGCCGCCCAATGGATCAATGGCGCCGATTGGGGCAAGTATTCCTTGGCCATCGGCATGCTCTGGTTTCTGGGGGTGTTGTACCAGTGGTTCAGCGAGTCCGTCGGCGAAAGCGAAGGCGGCCAGTACGGTCGCAAAATCGACCTCTCGTTCCGCTGGAGCATGAGCTGGTTCATTTTTTCCGAGGTGATGTTCTTTGGCGCGTTTTTCACGGCCCTGTGGTGGGCCCGCGCCCACTCCGTGCCTGAACTCGGCAACCTTGAGCATGCCTTGTTGTGGCCTGATTTCAAATCGGTTTGGCCAAGTCTGGCGGCTGGTGTCACGGCGTCACCTGCCGGCATCGTTGAGCCCTTCACCACGATGACGCCGTTTTGGTTGCCCACGATCAACACGGCCCTGCTTCTGAGTTCTGGCGTCACCCTGACCATCGCCCACCATGCGCTGGTTGCTGGCAACCGTGCCCGTACGATCGCTTTCATGTGGATGACCGTGCTGTTAGGTGTGGTGTTTCTGTTTGTGCAGGGCTATGAGTACTACCACGCCTATGTCGACCTCAATCTCAAGCTGACCTCCGGTGTGTATGGTTCCACCTTTTTCATGCTGACCGGCTTCCATGGCTTTCATGTGTTCATTGGCATGTTGATGCTGCTGTTCATCACACTGCGTCTGCAAAAAGGCCATTTCACCTCCGACAAGCACTTTGGTTTTGAAGGTGCGGCTTGGTATTGGCACTTTGTGGACGTGGTCTGGCTGGGTCTGTATATTCTGGTTTACTGGCTGTAAGCGCACCAGGCCAGGGCACTGCAAGAGGCACCGATAACGGTGCCTTTTTGTTTCCCGAAAAGGTCGCGTTAGCGGCCGGCGGCGATGCCGGTGGGATGAATGTAGCCCAGTTTCCAAGCCGCCAGCACGCAGACAAACAACAGGATAGACATCCCCACCCGCATGCCCAGCGCCACCACCATCCGGTTGCCTTTGCTGCCCTGCTTGAGCATGAAGTACAGGGCGACACCCAGGCTCGAAAAAATGGCCAGGATCGCAAGTAAAACGAGGTATTTCATGAGTGAGATTATCCAGTGAACGCCGATCGGCGATTCTGGCTGATCGCAATGGCCGCCCTCCTGGGTTTGGGCATTACCCTCTCGCTCGGGCGCTGGCAGCTGTCGCGCGCGGCGCAAAAAGAGGCGGTGGCCAGCGCCATCGCGGGGCAGGCCACCTTGCCCGTGCTGATCGGTTCAGAGCTGGCAGCATTGCCCAGGCCGCAGGATGCCTTGTACCGCCGGGTGCAACTGCGTGGCCGCTGGCTGAGTCAGCACACGGTCTTCCTGGACAATCGCCAGATGGAGGGCCGCCAGGGGCTGTACGTGATCACGCCGCTGGCGCTGGAAGACAGTGACGCCGTGTTGCTGGTGCAGCGCGGCTGGGTGCCGCGTAATTTTTTGGAGCGCAGCAGCCTGCCGCAGATCGCCACGGCGCCTGGCGTGGTCAATATTGCTGGCCGGATGGCCCCGCCACCCGCCAAGTTATACGAGCTGGGTCAGGCATCGGGCGGCCGCATCCGGCAAAATCTAGATACTGCGGATTACTCTCGCGAACTCGGCTTGCTGCTGTTGCCGGTGTCGGTGCAGCAGACCGATGGCTCGGATGATGGTTTGTTGCGAAGTTGGCCACTCATCGCTGCCGGGGTGGAAAAGCATCACGGTTACGCATTTCAATGGTTTGGCCTGAGCGCCCTGATTGCCGTTCTTTATGTCTGGTTCCAAATTGTTAGACCCCTCCAAACCCGCCGCCGATGAACTGCTGGGCTTGACCGTGCATGCCATGCCGCAGCCTGGGCATGCCATTGCGCCGCGACGCCGTGGCCGCTGGACCATGCTGGCGGTGCTGCTGGCCTGTGCGGCGCCTGTGGTGGCGTCTTACCTCACCTACTACGTGATCCGGCCCGAGGCTCGCCGCGTCTATGGTGAACTGATTAACCCGCAGCGGCCGCTGCCGCCAACACAGGCCCTGCGCCCAGACGGCCAGCCACTGCCCTTGACGTCGCTCAAAGGCCAGTGGTTGCTGGTCAGCGTGGCTGGCGGCGCCTGTGACGCCCCCTGTGCTGAGCACCTGTACCTGCAGCGTCAGCTGCGCGAGGGGCTGGGCAAGGACAAAGACCGGCTCGACTGGGTCTGGCTGGTGGCCGACGATGCCGCCGTGCCCGAGACCCTGCAACCGGCCTTGAAGGGCGCCACCGTGCTACGGGTGCCGCCAGCCGAACTGGCTTCCTGGCTGGCGCCCGCCAATGGCCAGTCTCTGACCCAGCACCTTTATGTGGTCGACCCTATCGGCAATTGGATGATGCGGTTTCCGGCCGGGTTGGACCGTGCCACGGCATCGCGCGCCAAGCGCGACCTCGAACGCCTGCTGCGCGCCTCCGCCTTTTGGGACCAGGCCGGTCGGGAAACTGGCAAATAGCGCCGAATGGCCATGAACACTGCCTACGATCTGTCACCGCTGCTGACCCTGCTGGGCCTTGGCCTGTTGGTGGCGGCTGGGCCGCTGCTGTGGGTGTGGCGGCGCAACCGCCATGCCAGCCCGCAACGCCGGCTGCAGGCGCTCACGCTGCTGACGCTGTTTCTCACCTTCGACTTGGTGCTGTTCGGCGCCTTCACCCGGTTAAGCGATTCGGGCCTGGGCTGCCCGGATTGGCCAGGCTGCTACGGCCAGGCCAGCCCGCTGGGCGCCCGCGCGCCGATTGCGGCAGCGCAGGCGGCAATGCCAACCGGGCCCGTGACCCACGGCAAAGCCTGGATAGAGATGATTCACCGCTACCTGGCCACTGGCGTGGGCGCCTTGATCCTGGCATTGACAGTGCTGGCTTGGCGGGCGGCAAAGGCGCAGCCGCGTGGCGCCACGCCACCGGTGCTGAGCCCCTGGTGGCCGACCTTCACCCTGGTCTGGGTCTGTTTACAAGGCGCGTTTGGTGCCCTGACCGTGACCATGAAGCTGTTTCCGGCCATTGTTACGCTGCACCTGCTAGGCGGTCTGATGCTGCTGGCACTGCTGGGTGGACAGGCGGTGCGGCACGCGCAAGCAGCCCAGGGGCGAAGCCCGGTTGCCGTCAGCCCAGGGCTGCGCCGGCTGCTGCTGCTGACAACCCTGATGCTGGTGGCCCAACTGGCGCTGGGCGGCTGGGTCAGCACCAATTACGCCGTGCTGGCTTGTTCGGACTTCCCCACCTGCCAGGGCCGCTGGTGGCCACCGATGAATTTTGAGCAGGGCTTTGAGTTGTGGCGTGCGCTGGGTCTGACAGGCGACGGCGTTCCGATCAGCTTTGCCGCGCTGACGGCGATTCACTATGTCCACCGATTGATGGCGGTGCTGGTGCTCGGTCTGCTGTGGCTGCTGGCCTGGCGCCTGGGCCGGCTGCCGCTGTTGCGCCAGCCGGCGCGCTGGCTGGCCGGGCTGGCAGCGCTGCAGCTGCTGACCGGGCTGAGTAATGTGGTGTTGGGCTGGCCCTTGCTAGCCGCCATCCTGCACACTGGCGGTGCTGGCGCCCTGGTGCTGGTGCTTACCTGGGCGCTGCTGGCCACCCGGGCTGGGGCCACCGTACCGGCATCCCGCCACCCCGCCGCCTTTGGATTTCGCGCATGAGTGTTTCTGTCTCCCCCCGTGACCTGTCGGTGTACAGCCAGTTTTATGCGCTGACCAAACCGAGGGTGGTGCAACTGATTGTGTTTTGTGCGCTGATCGGCATGGTGTTGGCGGTGCCCGGTGTCCCGAGCTGGGCCGAATTTCGGCTGGCGCTGCTCGCCTGCCTGGGCATCTGGTTGGTGGCTGGCGCCGCAGCCGCCTTCAACTGCATTGTGGAGCAGGGTATTGACGCCAAGATGAAGCGCACCGCTTGGCGCCCCACTGCCAAGGGCCAGCTCGGCAATGGCCAGACCCTGCTGTTCTCGGCCGTGTTGTGCGGCCTGGGCTCGGTGCTCCTGTACGTTTGGGTTAACCCCCTGACCATGTGGCTCACTTTTGCCACCTTTGTCGGCTATGCGGTGGTCTACACCGTGATCCTGAAGCCGCTGACGCCACAGAACATCGTGATCGGCGGCGCCTCCGGCGCCATGCCGCCGGTGCTGGGTTGGGCCGCCATGACCGGTGACGTGGGCCCCGAGGCGCTGATCCTGTTTCTGATCA
>CAJAXU010000442.1 GCA_903948045.1 uncultured beta proteobacterium
ACCAGGTGGGTGCGGTCGGTTTCCCGTACTTTGGCGGCATTGCCACGCCCCATTTCAAGGCCAATGAGCAGGTGGCGGCGGTGGATGACATCCTGGTGCGCCAGGTGCCGGTGCGGCGCATCAAACTTGGCAAGGCCGGGGACGAGCGTTATGCCCTGGTCGCCACCGTGTTTGACCTGACGGTGGCCAACTACGGCGTGGCGCGTGGTCTGGCGGGTGAGACCGCTGCCCAAAGCTATGACGACGACACCCCCTACACCCCGGCCTGGCAAGAAAAAATCACCGGCGTCAAGCGCGACCAGGTGATCGCGGTGGCGCGCCAGTTTGCCGACAACGCCGACAAGACCCAGGGCAAGTCGATGGTCATCATCGGTGCTGCCATGAACCACTGGTACCACAGCGACATGAACTACCGCGGCATCATCAACATGCTGATGATGTGCGGCTGCATCGGCCAGAGCGGCGGCGGTTGGGCGCACTATGTGGGGCAAGAAAAGCTGCGCCCCCAGACCGGCTGGACGGCGCTGGCCTTTGCGCTGGACTGGGCCCGGCCGCCGCGCCAGATGAACTCCACCAGTTTCTTCTACGCCCACACCGACCAGTGGCGCTACGAGAAGCTGGGCGTGGCCGAAATCCTGTCGCCGTTGGCCGACAAATCCAAGTATGGCGGCAGCCTGATCGACTACAACGTGCGGGCCGAACGCATGGGCTGGCTGCCTAGCGCGCCACAGCTGGAAACCAACCCGATGCAGGTGGTGCGGGACGCGCAGGCGGCGGGCATGGACCCGAAAGACTATGTGGTGCAGTCACTCAAAGACGGCTCGCTCAAGATGAGCTGTGAAGACCCGGACAACCCACGGAACTGGCCGCGCAACATGTTTGTCTGGCGGTCCAACCTGCTGGGCTCCAGCGGCAAGGGTCACGAGTACTTCATGAAACACCTGCTGGGCACCACCCACGGCGTGCAGGGCAAAGACCTGGGGGTTGACGACGCCAAGCCGCTGGAGGTGCAGTGGCATGACAAGGCGCCAGAGGGCAAGCTGGACCTGCTGGTCACCCTTGATTTCCGCATGAGCACCACCTGCCTGTACTCTGACATCGTGCTGCCCACCGCCACCTGGTACGAGAAGAACGACCTCAACACCAGCGACATGCACCCCTTCATCCACCCGCTGTCCACCGCGGTAGACCCGGCCTGGCAATCGCGCAGCGACTGGGACATCTACAAAGGCTTTGCCGAAGCCTTCAGCCAGGTGTGTGTGGGCCACCTCGGTGTGGAGAAGGAAGTGGTGTTGACGCCCTTGATGCACGACACCCCGGGCGAGCTGGCCCAGCCCTTTGAGGTGAAAGACTGGAAGCGCGGCGAGGTAGCGCTGATACCGGGCAAGACGGCGCCCCAAATTGCGGTGCTGGAGCGGGACTACCCCAACACCTTCAAGCGCTTCACCGCCCTGGGGCCGCTGCTGGAAAAGGTCGGCAATGGCGGCAAAGGCATTGCCTGGGACACCAAGACCGAGGTGGCGCAGCTGGGCGATCTCAATGGCCGCGTCCACGCCGAGGGCGTGACCAAGGGGATGGCCAAGATTGAGACCGACATCGACGCCTGCGAGGTGGTGTTGCAGCTGGCGCCCGAGACCAATGGCCATGTTGCCGTCAAGGCGTGGCAGGCCCTGTCAAAAATCACCGGGCGCGAGCACAGCCATCTGGCGCTGCACCGCGAGGACGAAAAAATCCGCTTTCGCGACATTCAGGCGCAACCCCGCAAGATCATCTCCAGCCCGACCTGGTCGGGCCTGGAGAGCGAAAAGGTCAGCTACAACGCCGGCTATACCAACGTGCATGAGCTGATCCCTTGGCGCACCCTGACCGGTCGTCAGCACTTCTACCTGGACCACCCCTGGATGATTGCCTTTGGTGAAGGCCTGAGCAGTTACCGCCCACCGGTCGACCTGAAGACCATTGACGACATCATCGGCCGCAAGCCCAACGGCAACAAGGAGATATCGCTCAACTTCATCACGCCGCATCAGAAGTGGGGCATCCACTCCACCTACACCGACAACCTGATGATGCTGACGCTGAACCGGGGCGGCCCGGTGATCTGGCTGAGTGAAGACGACGCCAAAGTGGCCGGCATTGCCGACAACGACTGGGTGGAGTTGTTCAACACCAATGGCGCCATCGCGGCGCGGGCGGTGGTGAGCCAGCGCGTGAACCCCGGCATGGTCATGATGTACCACGCCCAGGAAAAAATCATCAACACGCCCGGGGCCGAGATCACTGGCATTCGCGGTGGTATTCACAACTCGGTCACCCGGATTGTGACCAAGCCCACCCACATGATCGGCGGTTACGCGCAGTTCAGCTATGGCTTTAATTACTACGGGACCATCGGCACCAACCGTGACGAGTTTGTGGTGGTCCGCAAGATGCGCAACATCGACTGGCTTGATGGCGAAGCCCCCGCCACCGTCCAGGCCTGAGCCCCTGCCTGCCGCGCCGCCCCCCACTGGAGATCAATCATGAAAATACGCGCACAAATTGGCATGGTGCTGAACCTGGACAAGTGCATTGGTTGCCACACCTGCTCAGTCACCTGCAAGAACGTCTGGACCAGCCGCCCCGGCATGGAGTACGCCTGGTTCAACAACGTCGAGACCAAGCCGGGCATCGGTTACCCCAAGGAATGGGAAAACCAGGACAAGTGGCTAGGTGGATGGAGCCGCTAGGCGGACGGCAGCATCGAGCCGCGCCAGGGCG
>CAJAXU010000443.1 GCA_903948045.1 uncultured beta proteobacterium
AGCGCTGGCAACTGCGCACCGAAGACTCGGATGGCGGGCAACACGTGTTTTCCGGCTTTGATGGCGTGTTGCTGGCCATGCCTGCCACGCAAACCCGCGATCTGCTGCAGGGCTCGGGCCTGGCCAAAGCCTGGGTCAAGCGCTTGGATCGGGTGCAGGTGGCGCCCTGCTGGACGCTGATGCTGGCTTTTCCACAGGCCATGCAGGCCGGCATGAGCGCCTTGGGGCCGCAGTGGAACGCAGCGCGCAGCACCCACCACCGCATTGCCTGGCTGGCGCGGAATCGAGCAAGCCAGGCCGCGAGCAGATCGAGCGCTGGACAGTGCAGGCCAGTGCCGCCTGGTCACAGGAGCATCTGGAGGATGATGCGCAGCGGGTACAGGGCAAATTGCTCAAGGCTTTTTCCGAGGTGACCGGCATCCGTGCCGAGCCGGCCCATGTGGACACGCAGCGCTGGCGCTACGCCCAAACCACCACCCCGCTGGGGCAAAGCCACCTGTGGGACGCCAAATCCGGCCTGGGCGCCTGCGGCGACTGGTGCCTGGGCCACCGGGTCGAGAACGCCTTTGTCTCGGGTCTGGAACTCGCACTCGCGGTGGCGTGAACGGGTTGTACCGGGGCCCAGCCCCCGGCCGGTATCGGGGCCGCTTTGCCCCCTCCCCCACTGGCCCGTTGCATGCCGGCTCGCTGGTGGCGGCACTGGCCAGTTGGCTCGATGCGCGCGCCCATCAGGGCCAGTGGCTGGTGCGGCTGGAAGACACCGACCGCGACCGCTGTGTCGCCGGCGCAGATCGCCTGATCCTGCAGCAACTGGCCGACTGCGGCCTGCGACCGGACGAGGCGCCGGTCTGGCAGTCGGAGCGCACCGTGCTGTACCAGTTGCCGCTGGATGCGCTGGTCCAGCGCGGCCTGGCCTACCCCTGCGGGTGCTCACGCAAAGACATCGAGCTGGTGCTGGCCAGCCAGGGCCAAGACCGGCCGCGCCACAGCGAATTGATCTACCCCGGCACTTGCCGCCACGACCTGAGCGGCAAGGCCGCCCGCGCCTGGCGCCTGCGCACCGATTTACATGTACCAAATCGGCCTCTAGCCCCCGTGGCTATTCGGGTTTTAGCTATTGATTCAGGAGCAGACGCCATCACCCACTGGCATGATCGCCGGCTGGGCGCCCAACAGCAGGACGTGGCCACCGAGGTGGGCGACTTTGTGCTCAAGCGGGCCGACGGCGGCTTTGCCTACCAGCTGGCCGTGGTGGTGGACGATGCGGCGCAGGGCATCACCGATGTGGTGCGCGGCGAAGACCTGGCCGACAACACGGCGCGCCAAATCCTGTTGCAGCGCCAACTGGGCCTGGCCACGCCGCGCTACCTGCACACCCCGCTGGTGCGCGATGCGCAGGGCGAGAAACTCTCCAAACACACCGGGGCGCCGGCGCTGGACACCCGCGCCCCGCTGGCCGCGCTGAACGCCGCCGCTGCGGTGCTGGGCCTGTTGCCAGTGACTGACAACCTGGGCGACGCCCTGGTCAGTTGGGTGGGGCAGTGGCTGGCGAAATGGGCACTGCCCGTTCCTCGGCCCGGGCAGCGTCTCTACAATCCCGCCCTGTGAACGACGCCCCTACCACCCCCACCATCGACACCCCATTGACCACGCCGACGCCCACGACGCTGGTCTCCGCTGGCATGTCGGCCGAACCGCCCCGGCGCACCGGCAGCGCGCCCACCGACGTGGCCTACCCCAAGGCGATCAAGAGCTTTGTGCGGCGCGCCGGCCGCACCACCACCGGCCAGGCCAAGGCGCTGGCCGAGCTGGGCCCGCGTGTGCTGCTGCCCTACCAGGCCGGCGCTATTGATTTTGAAGCAGTGTTTGCAGATGCGACAAGGGCTGGCGGCCCAAATGACCCGCAACACCGGCCCCTGGTGCTGGAGATCGGCTTTGGCATGGGCGAGGCCACGGCGCACATTGCGGCGCTGCTGCCCGAGAGCCGGTTTTTGTGCTGCGAGGTGCACGAGCCCGGCGTCGGCGCCCTGCTCAAACGCATCGGCGAGCAAGACCTGCACAACATCCGCATCATCGCCCATGACGCGGTCGAGGTGATCGACCACATGCTGCCGCTGGCCAGCCTGGACGGCGCACACATCTTTTTCCCCGACCCCTGGCACAAAACCAAACACAACAAGCGCCGCCTGATCCAGTCGCCGCTGGTGGCCAAGCTGGCCGCGCGCCTCAAGGTGGGTGGCTACCTGCACTGCGCGACCGACTGGCAGCCCTATGCCGAGCAGATACTGGAAGTACTCAGCGCCG
>CAJAXU010000444.1 GCA_903948045.1 uncultured beta proteobacterium
ACAATGAGGCATGTTTGCCCCAATTACACAACAGGACGATGCCAACGCCCCGCTGCTCGCCCACCTGAACCCTGAGCAGCGCGCCGCTGTCACCCTGCCGGCCGAGCATGCGCTGATCCTCGCTGGCGCCGGCTCGGGCAAGACCCGGGTGCTGACCACGCGCATTGCCTGGCTGCTGCAAACCGGCCAGGTCTCACCCGGCGGCGTGCTGGCGGTGACCTTTACCAACAAGGCAGCGCGCGAGATGATGACGCGGCTGTCGGCCATGCTGCCGCTCAATGTGCGTGGCATGTGGATTGGCACTTTCCACGGCCTGTGCAACCGGTTTTTGCGCGCCCACGCCAAGACAGCCAACCTGCCGCAGAGTTTTCAGATTCTGGACACACAAGACCAACTGTCGGCGATCAAGCGCCTGTACAAGCAGTTTGCGCTGGACGACGAGCGTTTTCCGCAAAAACAGATGCAGTGGTTCATCGGCGGCTGCAAGGAAGACGGGCTGCGCCCGAACCAGGTCGAGGTGCGCGACGAGGAAACCCGGCGCAAGGTGGCGATTTACCAGCTCTATGAAGAGCAATGTCAGCGCGAAGGCGTGGTCGATTTTGGTGAGCTGATGCTGCGCAGTTACGAGGTGCTGCGCGACAACGACCCGATCCGCGAGCACTACCAGCGGCGTTTCCGCCATATCCTGGTGGACGAGTTTCAGGACACCAACAAACTGCAGTACGCCTGGCTCAAGATGCTGGCCGGCACCGGTGCGGGCGGCGCGGTGGACGACGCCGCCGCCTTCAAGCCCACCGGCTGCGTGCTGGCGGTGGGCGACGACGACCAGAGCATTTACGCCTTTCGCGGCGCGCGCGTGGGCAATATGGCTGACTTTGTGCGTGAATTTGGCGTGCGCCACCAGATCAAGCTGGAGGAAAACTACCGCAGCGGCAGCAACATCCTGGACAGCGCCAATGAGCTGATCAGCCACAACAGCCGCCGCCTGGGCAAAAACCTGCGCACCGCGCAGGGCCCGGGCGAGCCGGTGCGGGTGTTTGAGGCCACCAGCGACTTTGCCGAAGCGCAGTGGATGGTGGACGAGATGCGCCAACTGGTGCGCGACGGCCTGGCGCGGCACGAAATCGCCGTGCTGTACCGCAGCAACGCCCAAAGCCGGGTGATCGAGACCGCGCTGTTCAATGCCGGTCTGCCCTACAAGGTGTACGGCGGTCTGCGCTTTTTTGAGCGGGCCGAGATCAAGCACGCGCTGGCCTACCTGCGGCTGCTGGAGAACCCGCGCGACGACACCAGCTTTTTGCGCGCCGTCAATTTCCCGCCGCGCGGCATTGGCCTGCGCAGCCTCGAGCAGCTGCAGGACGCGGCACGCGCCAGCGGCTGCGCCTTGAGTGACGCCGTCAGCGGCATGGCCGGCAAGGCCGGCACCAACCTGGGCGCCTTTCTGGCGGGCATCGACGTGCTGCGCGAGCGCACCCAGGGCCTTAACCTGCGCGAGATCGTCACGCTGACCCTGGAGCACAGCGGCCTGCTGACCCATTACCGCGCTGACCGCGAAGGCGCTGACCGGGTGGAAAACCTGGAGGAGCTGGTCAACGCGGCCGAGAGCTTTGTCTCGATTGAAGGCTTTGGCCGCGACGCGCTCAGCCAGTCGCCGGCCTCGCAGGGGCTGGACCTGAACCAGCCGGTGCTGGACGAGCCCGCGCCCGACGCCGACAGCGGCGAGACCCTGTCTCCACTGTCGGCCTTCTTGTCGCACGCGGCGCTGGAGGCGGGCGACAACCAGGCCCAGGCCGGGCAGGACGCGGTGCAGCTGATGACGGTGCACGCCAGCAAGGGGCTGGAGTTTGACGCGGTCTTCATCACCGGCATGGAAGAGGGCCTGTTCCCGCATGAGAACTCGATGAGCGACCGCGACGGCCTGGAAGAAGAGCGCCGCCTGATGTACGTGGCCATCACCCGGGCGCGCAAGCGGCTGTACCTGAGCCATTCGCAAACCCGCATGCTGCACGGCCAGACCCGCTACAACCTGAAAAGCCGGTTTTTTGAAGAACTGCCCGAGGCCGCGCTGAAATGGGTGACACCGCGTCAACCCGGCTTTGGTGCTGGCTCTGCTATGAGTTCAGGAGCTAACAACCCAAGCTACACAAGGTCTGGAGGCACTTTTGGCACAGATTACTCGCGCTTTGCCAGCCCAGCGCTGCCACCGCGCAGCGCCGCGCCGGCGCATGGCCTGAAGGCCGGCATGAAGGTGTTTCACAACAAGTTTGGCGAAGGCACAGTGCAGACCCTGGAGGGCGTGGGCGACGACGCCCGGGCCCAGATCAACTTCCCGCGCCACGGCGTCAAATGGCTGGCGCTGAGTGTGGCCAAGCTGACGCCGGTGACCTGAGCCCGCGTCAGTTCAGGAGCGTGGGCGCACCGAAGCTGCCCGGCGCGGCGGCGGATTGCAGCAGCACCAGCAGTCGGTTGCCAGCGCCCAGCACCGCCAGATCGAGCAGACCGTCGCCATTCAAATCACCATCCGCCACCCGGGACGCGGCAAACGGCATGGCAATGGTGGTGGCCGGCGCAAAGCTGCCGCTGCCCGTCTGCAGCAGCAGGTGCAGGTTCGACAACACGGTACTTGGCGAGCCCTCGGGGTAGAAGCCAACGCCGGCAAAGTCGCTCAAGCCGTCGCCATTGAGGTCGGCCACCACCCCGCCGTCCAGGCCACGCAGCCCGGCCAGGCTGCTGCTGATGGCAGTGAACGAGCCGGCCGGGTTGCTTTGCAGCAGGGTTTCGAGGCTGGCACTGTAGTCGACACTGAATGCGCTGAAGAATGTCACCACGTCGCGCACGCCGTCGCCATTCACATCGGTGATGGTCAGCAGCCGGCTGTTCAGGCCAGTTTGCGGCGACAGGCGCTGCGCCGGACCCAGCGTGCCGCCGGGCAGCTGGTACACCAGCGCCAGCGCGGTCTCGGGCACCAGATTGGCCGCGGCCAGGGTGACCCGAAAGGCCAGGTCCAGCCGGCCATCGCCATCCAGATCGCCCAGGGCTACGGCGCTGGCATCACCCGGCAGCACCAGTGCCTGTGGCGCCAAAAAGGTGCCGGCGCTGCTGGCACTCTGGTACATCACCGTGGCGCCGCGCGCCGGGGCCAGGGAATCAGCCACCACGATGTCGGGCCGGCCGTCACCATTGAGGTCGCCCAGCGCTACGCCATAGGGCTGGCTCGGGTTGCCGGGCAGGCGTTGCGGCGACCCAAACTGGCCGCGTTGGACAGTGCTTTGGCGCAGCAACCAGAGGGCTCGGTCGGTGGTGCTGGTTGGGCTGCCAACGTCGGTTAGCACCAGGTCGGGCGCGCCGTCGCCGTCCACATCCGCCAGGGCCATTTGCCAGGGGTAGATGCCGACGGTGTAGCTTTGCGCCGGCGCGTACAAACCAGGGGCAGTCTGCAGCCGCACCAGCAACCGGCCCTCGCGCTGGCTGGCGCTGCTGGCAAGCATGGCCAGCGTCAGGATGTCGGCGCGGCCGTCGCCATTGATGTCAGCCACCAGCACGTCGGTTGGCACCCACAGGGGGTAGAGCCAGTTGTCGTCAGGGTTGCCCGCGCCGCAGGCGACCAGCGTCGACAGCAGCAAAGCGCCCAGTGGGGGCCTTGCTTGCGCCAGCCAGGCGCCAGCGCAACGATTGAGGAAACCAGTCAGCATCAGCGCGGAGCTCCGGCAAGCAGGGCTGCCGATTGCAACGCAGTGGCTGCGCCGGCTATTGCGTCAGCGCAAGGGACAGAGACAGCGTAAGGGAAACGGACAGCCTCAAGGAGCGAGGCAGCTGTCTGGCACAGCTCAGGGGGTGATCTTGCCGTAGCCGGACGGATCGCTGCTGCCAGAGCTGCCGTAGCTGCTGCCATCTTTGGCGCCTTTGCGGCCGGTGATTTGCCAGGTGGTGCGTTGGTTCACCAGTTGTGCCAGGTACTCGAGCTCTTCGTCGGTGTGGTTCAGCAGCGGTCCGGGTGTCAGCAAACGGCCATTGCGCGCGCTGGGTTCGCCCCAAAAGGCTTTGTGGTACTCGGCCTGCACCAGCGTGCGCTCGCCGCTGGCCTCCAGGTCCACCACGCCGTAGCAGGTGCAGAAGTAGCTGCGGTTGTCCTGCGCCGGAAAAACCTCGGTGTAGACCCCGGTGCCGCGGATGCCTGCAGTCAGCGTTGGGGTGACGATCTTGCGTTGCGGGCCTTTGCCCCAAACGCTGACAAGGCCGCCAGTCAGCAGGCGCAGCGCGTTGACCACGGTCCCGCCAGAGTCACCCTCCACCTTGAGGCGTGAGTTTTGGCGCAGGTGAAAGGCCGAATCGCCCATCACAAAGACCAGGTTGGCGCCGGGGCCGGTGACCAGTTCGTCGCCGTTTCGGATGGTCTGCTCAGCCTGCAGTCGGCTGCCGTTGGCCTGGGCATCGCCCACCAGCGTCACAATGTTGCTGCGGCTCTGGGCCTGTGCACCCAGCGCGCCGCCCAGGCTGGTCCACAGCGCGGCAGCACCTAAAAAGCTACGGCGCTGGAACCACAGCACCTCGCGCTCCGTGCGGTTTGACAACTGGTGTTGGGTCATGGCGTATCTCCCGGGGGTAACTCGAAGGTGTCTCGGTAGCTGAAGTAGAGTGAGCAGAAAAACATGGCCGCGATCAGCAGCAGCGCCGGGAAAAACAGGCTGCCCGAGTTCTCGCCCAAGCCAAGCAGCATCGCCAGCAGCGTGACGGCCATCACTGTCAGCATCATCACCAGCACCCAGGTCATGCCAAACACCAGCAGCGCCCGGATGTTGCGTACACAGGCCACAAAGCTGAAAAACACGCTTTTGAGCGGCGCCATGCCATGCCAGTGCACCAGTGCTGGCGCGTGCCAGAACAGCAGCGACACCGGCAGATGGATCGCCAAAAAGGCCCACATCGCGCCCTGGAAAGCCGGCGCCATCATGGCCTCGGCGCTGGGTGATTCGCCGCCCAGGTAAACCCGGGCAAAATCGCCGCCGTCCACCAGCCAGGAGGTGCCCAGGGCGCAGAGGAAGCCCACCGCATACAGCGCGCCCAGCACCAGCATGGCGCGCAGTTGGGTCGGGCCGGCGCGGAAGCCCGTCACCAGCATGGCCGGCATCGGGAAGCGGCCCTGCGTGGCCTCGCGTGTGGCGGCCATCAGGCCCAGCGTGGTGCCCGGTAGCAGCACCATGGCCAGCGCTACGCCGACCAGCGGCAGCTTGCTGACCAGTGTCATGGCAGCCACAAACAGGAAGAACAGGCCGGCCAGTGCCAGCGGTTGGCGCAAAAAGGTGCGCATGCCAAGCGTGACCCAGCGTGCACCAGCGCGGGCCGGAACCAGTTGCAGGCTCATGCGGCTTGCGCCTCTTGCAGTGGCATACCCGACTGTGCCTGGCGCTGGCGCAGGATGCGCTCAAACTGGCCCGGGTCATGGGGCTTGAGCAGGCTGGCCTCGCGCGGCAGGTGCAGGTCCCACAGGCGCGAAATCCAGAAGCGCAGTGCGCCGGCCCGCAGCATCGCCGGCAGCCGGCCGCGTTCCGGCGCGGTCAATGGCCGCACCGTTTGGTAGGCGTCGAGCAGGCTGCGGGTGCGGGCCGCATCCGGCACGCCGGTGGCAATGTCCACGCACCAGTCGTTCATACACACCGCCAGGTCAAACAGCCAGCTGTCGACGCCGGCAAAGTAGAAGTCAAAAAAGCCGGTGAGCTGTGGCGCACCGTCGGCCTGCTCGAACATCACGTTGTCGCGGAAAAGGTCGGCGTGGATCGGGCCGCGCGGCAGGGCCGCATAGGCAGCGCCCTGCGCCACATGCACCTGGTAGGCCAGCTCGGCCTGCAGCAGGCTGGCCTGGTCGGCATCTAGGTAGGGCAGCACCACCGGCACCGTCTCCTGCCACCAGGCCAGGCCGCGCAAATTGGGCTGCTGCATGTCGAAATCGCGCCCGGCCAGGTGCATGCGGGCCAGCATGGCGCCGACCGCGGCGCAGTGCGTGGCGGTTGGCTGCAGCTCGCTGCGCCCGCGCAGCCGGTTGACCACCGCCGCCGGCTTGCCCTTGAGCATGAACACCAGGTCGCCATCGGCGTCGGCGCTCGGGTCCGGCACCGGAATGCCGCGCTGTGCCAGGTGCTTCATCAGCCGCAGGTAAAACGGCAGCTGCGCAAAACTGAGCCGCTCAAACAGCGTCAGTACCAGCTCTAGGCGCTGGCCGTCGCGCTCGGTGGTGACGAAATAATTGGTGTTCTCGATGCCGCCGGTGCAGCCTTGCAGCTGGCGCAGCTCGCCCAGGCGTAGCCGGTGCAGCAGGGGCTGGACCTCGTCGGCCGAAACTTCGGTGTAGACCGCCATGGTGCTTAAAACACCAGCACGTTCCAGCTGCGCTCGCCGCTGCTGGGCTGGATCTGGTAGCGCGGCGCGCCACCCTTGGGCTGCACCGTGATGCTGCGGGTTTCGCCGCCCACGCGCAGCTCGTCAATGCGCGAGCCGGCATCTTCGATCAGGATGCGCTCAGTGCGCTTTTCGATGCCGGCGCCGGGCAGGCGGCTCTCGCCCACTGGTGCCGGGCTGACGGCACTGGTCATGGTTTGGGCTTGAGCCTGGCACAGGCCCAGGCTGCCAACGAGCAGGGTGACGAGGAGGGTGTGGCGCATGCCGCGCATTGTAGAACCAGAGGCCCGGTCGGGCACAGGCAAAATGGCAACATGACCGATCTCCCTACGCCGCCCAAAACCCTGCTGCTGGTGGATGGCTCCAGCTATCTGTACCGCGCCTTCCATGCCATGCCCGACCTGCGCGCGGTGCCGGGCGACCCGGCCAGCCCGCCCACCGGCGCCATCCGCGGCATGATCAACATGCTGCAAAAGCTGCGCAAAGATGTGCCGGCCGACTACGCCGCCTGCGTCTTTGACGCCCACGGCCCGACCTTTCGCGACGCCATCTATCCCGAGTACAAGGGCCATCGCTCGCCCATGCCCGACGACTTGCGCGCCCAGATCGAGCCGATCCACGAGGTGGTGCGGCTGATGGGCTGGAAGGTACTCGATGTGCCGGGCGTGGAGGCGGATGATGTGATCGGCACGCTGGCCGTTATTGCTGCAGCGCAAGGCGTCGAGGTGATCGTCAGCAGCGGCGACAAAGACCTGGCGCAGCTGGTCAATTCGCACATCACGATTGTGGACACCATGAACGGCCGCCGGCGTGACGTGGCCGGGGTCGAGGCCGAGTTTGGCGTGCCGCCCAGCCTGATGGTCGATTACCAGACCCTGGTGGGTGACGCGGTGGACAACGTGCCCGGCGTGGCCAAGGTCGGTCCCAAGACTGCGGCCAAGTGGCTGCAGGAATACGGCTCGCTGGCGGCGGTGGTGGCCCATGTCGACGAGATCAAGGGCGTGGCCGGCGAAAACCTCAAAAAAGCGCTGGACTGGCTGCCCACCGGCCGGCAGCTGCTCAGCATCAAGGTCGATTGCGACCTGAATGGCTGGGTGCCGAACCTACCTGCTCTTGATTTCATAGCAACTGGGGTAGAAGACACGGGGGCTTTGCGTGTTTTTTACGAGAAATTCGGGTTCAAGGGGCTGGCCCGGGCCATCGCTGGCGAAGGCCCGGTGACCACACCGGCCGCGCGCAAGCCGCGCGCCAGCGAGCCTGGACTTTTTGATGAACCTGAGGCCCCCGCCGCGCCAACCCCAGCGCGGCCCAGCAATTTAGTTTACGAGACTGTGCTGGACTGGCCCGCCTTTGAGCGCTGGCAAGCGAGGCTGCAGGCGGCCGAACTGGTTGCGCTGGACACCGAAACCACCTCGCTCGATGAGATGCGCGCCGAGATCGTGGGCCTGAGCTTTTCGGTGCAGCCGGGCGAGGCGGCTTATGTACCGCTGGCGCACGACTACCCCGGTGCCCCCGACCAGCTGCCACGGGCCGATGTGCTGGCCCGGCTGAAGCCCTGGCTGGAGGACGCCAGCCGGCCCAAGCTGGGGCAGCACGTCAAGTACGACCGCCATGTGTTTGCCAACCACGGCATCGAGGTCCAGGGCTACGCGCACGACACCATGCTGCAGAGCTATGTGCTC